>CALGRR010000008.1 GCA_937880805.1 uncultured Clostridia bacterium | reverse complement strand
CAAAATATTTCATAATCCGTAAGGATTATTTCATATGGCGTAGCCATATTTCATTATACAATGCTTCGCATTGATTTTGTACTCCCACACCCTATTGTAATTTTATATCAACTGTGCTATTATTAATTGACAAATAAGATTTTCGGAGAGTTGATTTTTATGGGATATGAAGGCTCGTGGAGCGGGATGCGGAAATACCTCGAAAAAGAAATGCTTGCAGATTGTCTCAAAGGCAGAATCAGATATGGTTGCACTACTTATGTCGGAATGGACGGATGCAAAATTTTTGAGGTTTGTATTGATGATAAACAAGTAAAGCGTTTTTCTTGGGAAACTGTAAATAATTATTTTATTGAAAAAGGATACAAACCAATCGAAAAGCCATACGGTGCTATTGAGTATTGGGATGAATTCTGGTCTTTGTTAGATAAATATCCTTTAAATGAGAGAACGGAATATAAAGACAGTGAATTTGCTGATGCGTTAACTGAATATCGCAATCAGGATATAAAAAACAGTGTTGAATCTGATAATCCCATTGTAAGAATGTTTGCTATACTTGACCGCCGTGTAGGTAAGCGAACGCTTGAAAAATTAAAAGATACATTAGATGAACAGCCCGAGTGGTTAAAACAGTTTTATATTTTAAGAATGGAAGCTGAGAATCTATAATTTTATCACAGGCTCTAAAATGAGACATACTGCCAGAAAAAGAAAAGACACGCGGCAGCGTGTCTTTTCTTTTTCAACGAAATTCGCTTTGCGGCGAGTGAAATTTGGCTTCGCCAAGTGAAATAGCTACGCTATGAAATATTTGCTTCGCAAATGTTATGGGCGAATTTTATTTCACATTTTGCCAACGGCAAAATATTTCATAATCCGTAAGGATTATTTCATATGGCGTAGCCATATTTCATTTTACGAAGGCACCCGCACCCGATTGTAATTTCGTATTAAATAAGATATAATTGTTATGGCAAATAAAATCTGCATAAAGGAGTGTTTGCTGTGAAAACCGGTCTGATAGTAAAATTGAAAAATATTTTTATGTATATTACTTTGATTTGGTCGGTTGTTATGTTAGCGGTATATTTAGTAGTTCTTTTTGAGTTGCCGTTATTTGCTTGGATTAGTTATCTGCCTTTAGGTGAAGAGTTTTGTGAATTATTTTCCTTTTTGATGCTTTTCGGCATATGGGTAGTTCCTGTTCTTTATATTATAACAATATTTCTTATGATTTTTGCCCGAAAAAAATTAAAAGAAGAAAGTCGAAACAAAAGAATATCTGTGTCTGTGATAATATTGCCAATATGTCTTGCGGTTTTAATGTTGTTAACTGATTTTATGGAACTTTTGGCATAAACAAATGTGTTCCTATACGTTAAATTTCAATTTGACAAAGGAGTGTGATTGCATGAAAAGATTTGTATACATATTGTCGGTAATAACCTGTATTTGTTGGGCTTTTGTTCTTTTGATGTTAATCAATCCGGTTATTGTAGGATATGATGATGGTATAGGTTTTTTTATTGAGTTTATATGTATTATACTAACGGTTATAACAATAGCTTCTTGGGTGGGTTTTGGAATTATCAAAAAGTAAAAAAGATATGCCGACAAAGGAACGTGATTATATGAAAAAAGCAGTATTGGCAGCGTTTATAACATTAATTCTGGGTGTTGTGGGTATGGTTATCGGCCTTGAATTTTTGGGCGGCTTTGCCGAATTCGGATGCATTATTGCAGTTTCAGTTATGGGTGCATTCATCATCTTCTTTAATGAGAAAAGAAATAAATAACGTTTGAGAAGAATCCGTTTGCGAAAGTGAACGGATTTTTGTTTTATTTGATTTACTTTTTTGCTTTTATATATTATAATCATTAATCATCATTGATTTACGGGAGAAGTGAAAACTATGTTAAGAAACAGACAGGTTCACCTTGATTTTCATACAAGCGGTCTTTTGCCGGTCGGCAAGAAATTTTCAAAAGAGCAGTTTCAGAGTGCTCTGAAAGCGGGTCACGTTAATTCGATAACCGTTTTCTCAAAATGTCACCACGGCTGGTCGTATCATCCCACAGCCGCAAATGAAATGCATCCCGAGCTTAATTTTGATTTGCTCGGTGCACAGCTTGAGGCTTGCAAAGAAATTGATGTCAATGCACCCGTTTATATTTCGGCGGGCTTTGATGAAAAGGAATTTGTGAAACGCCCCGAATGGAGATGGCATCCCTCGCCCGATGCAAAAGAGCAGGAGGAATATGAAAAGGAAGTTCATTTTCACGTTCTTTGCTTTAACACGGGTTATCTCGATTTTCTTTGCGGACAAATTGAAGAAGTAATGCAGAAATATAATCCCTGCGGCATTTTCCTCGATATTATCGCACCGAGAATCTGTTATTGCGAAAAATGTGTTGCAGACAGAAAAGCACTCGGAATGAACGAGGAAAGCGAAGAGGATTTGAATAAATTTGCAATGGCGGTGCTCAATAACTATTTTGAGAAAACAAATGCCGCAGTAAGAAAATACAGTAACACTGCAACAATTTTTCATAACAGCGGGCATATCCCGAAAGGGGATTATGATTTTATTGATGCCAATACTCACCTTGAGCTTGAAAGCCTTCCCACGGGCGGATGGGGCTATGACCATTTTCCGCTTTCTGCTGCTTATGTAAGAACATTGAAAAATAAAGATTACCTCGGAATGACGGGCAAATTCCACCACAGCTGGGGAGAATTCGGCGGCTTCAAGCACCCCAACGCACTCATTTATGAAACTGCATTAAGCGTGGCAAACGGTGCAGGCTGCTCAATCGGCGACCAGATGCATCCTCTGGGTGAAATGAATATGTCAACATACGGTCTTATCGGCAAGGCGTATTCGCTTATAGAAGAAAAAGAGCCGTGGCTTGACGGTGCGGTAAATGTTGCTGATATTGCTGTTCTGAGTGCGGAAGCCGTTACGGGAAACCGTGATGTGAAGGCGGATACGGGTGCAAACAGAATGCTGCTCGAAAACAATTATCTTTATAATTTTGTTGACTGCACCTCGGATTTTTCTGCATATAAAATGCTTATTCTTCCCGATGTTTCGGGTATACCCGATGAAGTGATTGAAAAAATAAAGGATTATGTTAATAACGGCGGCAAGGTTATTGCAAGCGGCGAAGCGTTGGTTAAAGACGGCAGCTTCTTCCTTGATGCGGGTGCAGAATACCTTGGCAAAAATGAGTTTAATCCTACATATTTTATTCCCGCTTTTGAAACCGTCAACGGAAAAACCGAATACGTTATGCGTTGCAATTCATATAAGATTGAGCTTGCAGAAGGCGAAACAGTTGCTTATATGCAAACCCCCTATTTCAACAGAACCATAGAGCATTTCTGTTCTCACGCTCACGCTCCCAACAACCCCGAAGAAAGCTTCCCCGCCGCAGTAATCAAGGGCAATGTTGCTTATATCGGATGGGATATATTTACCGCTTATGCCCGCCACGGACATCTTTGCTTTAAAGAGTTGTTCAGTCATATAATCGGAAAAATGCTTGGCGATGACGCAACCGTTTTTGCCGATGTTCCCGACAGAGCCGTGGTTACTTATACAAACCAGGAGAAAGAAAACAGAAATATTCTGCATCTTCTCTTTGCCCACACAACAGTAAGAGGCGAAAACACCGAGGTTATTGAGGATACCGTGCCGCTTTACAATGTGAAATGCAGCATAAAATGTGTGGCAAAGCCTTCGGAAATTGCTCTTGTGCCTTCGGGTGAAAAGCTTGATTTTGTTTTTGAAAACGGCAGAGCAGAATTCACCGTGCCCGAGGTTAATATTCATCAGATGGTTGAGCTTAAAAAATAAATGCACTTTACTATAAGAATGATTTGACACGGAACGGAAAAACGATTATAATCTGAACAAATCAAAAGAAATTTGACGGAGATTGATATGAACAACAAGGGATTTAAACGAACAAAGCTTGCCTGTTACACGGCATATTTTACAATGTCATCAATATTCAGCCTGCCGCCGCTGCTTTTTGCGGCACTTCAGGATATGTACGGAATATCCTATACGCTTCTCGGCACGCTGGTTTTAACCAATTTTTGCACTCAGCTGACGGTTGACCTTATTTTCACGGCATTTTCAAAGTATTTCAACATTAAAAAAGTTGTAAGAATAATGCCGCTTATAACCTCTGCCGGTATGCTGATTTATGCTCTTTCACCAACAATTTTTCCGCAGAATGTTTATATCGGTCTGCTTATCGGAACGGTGCTTTTCTCGGTTTCGGCAGGTCTTTCGGAGGTGCTCTTAAGCCCCGTTATTGCTGCAATTCCTTCCGATAACCCTCAAAAGGATATGAGCCTTCTTCATTCGCTCTATGCCTTCGGTGTGTTTACGGTTGTTGTTATAAGCACTCTTTTCTTAAGATTCTTCGGTTCCGAAAACTGGATGTATCTCACAATTTTCTGGGCTGTGCTTCCCATTCTTGCTTCAGTTCTTTTCTTTGCTTCGCCGATGCCCGATATGGATGCATCGCAGGAAAACAAAGCGGAAAAAGGCACGGGCAGAAGAGCCCTTGCTCTTGCGATATGCGTGGGTGCGATTTTCTTCGGAAGCTGTGCGGAAAACACGATGTCAAGCTGGGTTTCAACATATATGGAAAACGCTCTGCATATAGATAAAACACTCGGCGATATTCTCGGAATGGCAATGTTTGCAATTCTTTTGGGAATTGCCAGAATATCTTACGCAAAATTCGGCAAAAACATAATGAGAGTTCTGCTTATCGGAATGATAGGGGCTGCCGTATGTTATCTTGTTGCGGGCTTTTCAACAAACGTTGGTTTTGCTTTTGTTGCCTGCATTTTAACGGGTCTTTTCACAGCTATGCTTTGGCCCGGAACACTTATTATGATGGAAGAAAATCTTCCCGGACTCGGCGTTGCGGCATATGCTCTTATGGCGGCAAGCGGCGACCTCGGAGCTTCCCTTGCTCCTCAGCTTCTCGGAATTGTTGTTGACAAGGTGGCTGCAAGCGGCTTTGCGGCAGAGCTCGGAGCAAATATGAATCTTGCGGCAGAGCAGGTCGGACTCAAAGTGGGTATGCTTGTTATTTCTTTGTTCCCGATTCTCGGCACGGCTGTTATGATATTTGCGATAAGATATTTCAAAAAGAACAAATTTCACAAAAACAGCATATAACAGAAAGAAGATATTATCAAATATTTTATTGACAATAAAAAGTTTTTTTGATATAATCTTTCCCAAGTGAAGACCCGGCTTTCCCGGAAAGTCCGAAAGAGATGGTGCATCAGGGGCTGAAAGTGCACCTCGGATGAGTAGTAAGCACGGCAACACTTCGCCCGGTAAACCCACATTTTAATAAAAAGAGAGGATACTTTTTTAGTATCAATAACGGGTGGCACCGCGGGTTAAATTACTCGTCCCGAGAATTATCTTGTATAATTCTCGGGATTTTTTGTTTTTACAGAAATCAGATACACACAAACCATATAATGGAGGAAAATATTATGTACAGAACTCACCGTTGCAATGAAATAAGAGAATCTCACATCGGTCAGATTGTTGAGCTTGCAGGCTGGGTAGACGTTATCCGTGACCACGGCGGCGTTCTCTTTGTTGATTTGCGTGACGAAACAGGTGTAACACAGGTTGTTGTTCACGATGAAGATTCGCTTAAGAGCGTGAGCAAGGAAACAGTTATTTCGGTTCACGGCACAGTTACAAAGCGTGATGAAAACACCGTTAACCCCAAAATCGATACGGGTCTTGTTGAGCTTGTTGCGGATTCTCTCAAGGTGCTCGGCACCTGCACAAGAGAGCTGCCCTTTGAAATCGGCTCAAACGATACCAACGAGAATCTGCGTCTTAAACACAGATTCCTTGATCTGAGAAATCCCGCTTTGCATAATAATATTCTTCTCCGTTCAAAGGTTATCGGTCATATGAGAAAGCTTATGGAGGAAAGGGGATTCCTTGATATTCAGACTCCTATTCTCACAGCTTCTTCACCCGAAGGTGCACGAGATTTCCTTGTGCCCAGCCGTAAGCATCCGGGCAAATTCTATGCTCTTCCCCAGGCACCCCAGCAGTTCAAGCAGCTTCTTATGGTGTCGGGCTTTGATAAGTATTATCAGATTGCTCCCTGCTTCAGAGATGAGGATGCCCGTGCAGACCGTTCACCCGGTGAATTCTATCAGCTCGACTTTGAGATGGCTTTTTCAACCCAGGAAGAGGTTCTTGAGGTTTGCGAAAGCGTTGTAAGCGATATATTCAAAACATTCTCCGATAAAAAGGTTACAGCATCG
This sequence comes from uncultured Clostridia bacterium, assembly GCA_937880805.1. GTDB lineage: Bacteria > Bacillota > Clostridia > Oscillospirales > Acutalibacteraceae > CAG-177. The sequence goes on along the minus strand of CALGRR010000008.1, from coordinate 20,619 downwards.
CCCTTCAGACGCATTCCCTATGCGGAGTCAATGGCAAAATACGGTTCGGATAAACCCGACCTTCGCAACCCTCTTATCATCTGCGACCTCACCGATTTGTTCAAGAGAGTTAATTTCAAGCCCTTTATGAATAAATATGTAAGAGCGATTGTTGCACCCTGCAAGAACGAAAGATGGTTCTTTGATAAGTCGCTTGCATTTGCAACGAAGCAGGCAAAAATGGCGGGTCTTGCTCATATCACTCTTCTTGATGAGGCAAACTGCGGCTTCAAGGATGACCCCATTTCCAAGGTTATGACCGAGGAAGAAAAGAGAGAAATCGTTGAACTCACGGGTGTTAAGGAAGGCGAAACAATCTTCTTTATCTGCGACGGTATTTCGGATGTTGCCGATAAGAACGCGGGCGTTATCCGCACCTGGCTCGGCGAAGAGCTTGAGCTTATAAATAAGGATTCCTTTGAATTCTGCTTTGTTGTTGACTTCCCGATGTATGAAAGGGATGAAACAACAGATAAGATTATATTCACTCATAACCCGTTCTCAATGCCCCAGGGCGGTCTTGAAGCTCTTGAAACAATGGAGCCCACCGAGATTCTTGCTTATCAGTATGACCTTGTATGTAACGGTATTGAGCTTGCTTCGGGTGCGGTAAGAAACCACAGCCCCGAAATTATGAGAAAAGCATTTGAAATTGCAGGCTACAGCGAGGATGAAGTTGAAAAGAGATTCAGTGCACTTTATAACGCATTCCAGTTCGGTGCTCCTCCTCACGCAGGTATGGCACCCGGTGTTGACAGAATTATAATGCTTCTTGCCGATACCGAAACCATCAGAGATGTTATTGCATTCCCGCTTGACGGCACGGCTCAGGATCAGATGCTCGGTGCTCCCGGTGTTGTAACAGAGCTTCAGCTCTTTGAAGCAAATGTTGCAATCAGAGGCAAGGGCGGCTCGGTTGAGGTTTCGGGCACAGACGGTGATGATTCCGCATTTGCCGCAACCGTTAACTCCGCAAAGGGCGGCGTTATGACCAAGGAAAAATGGTTCAAAGAGCTTGAAAGCGTTAACGAGCTTTCCTTCGGTGCAGATGAAAAGAAGGCAATGCAGAAAATTCTTGATAATATGAGCAAGAACGAAGCAGAGCTTGAGAAAACAGCAACAGACGATGTTGAAGCAATGGTTTATGTTATGCCTATGACCAATGTTTTAAGAAACGACTCAAGAAATCAGCCGTTTGCACGCAAAGACCTGCTTGAAGGTGCTCCCCAGAGCACGGATGACAGCTGGCAGGTTCCAAGACTCGTAAAGTGAGGTGCTGAAAATGTTTTATATTAATGAAATAAATGCGGCAGGCAAAATTGCCGTAGACGATACAATTCTTGTTAAAGGTGTTCCCGCAACAGCAGGCTCAAAAATGCTTGAAAATTTTAAGCCTCTTTTCAGTGCGGAAGCAGTTGAAAGACTTGAAAAGGCAGGCTATGCAATTTCAGGCAAAACAAATGTTGGCGAATTCGGTCTTGACCTTATGGGCGAAACCTCATATTTTGAGCCCGTTACCGAAAACGGAAATCTTGCAGGTGCGGCAGCAGCTCTTGTTGCTTCGGGTAAAATCAAGGCAGCTCTTAATGTTGACCTCAACGGTGCACCCCGCCGTGCGGCGGCAGTTGCGGGCGTTGATTTTATGAAGCCTACCTACGGCACAGTTTCACGCTACGGCGTTATTGCTTGTGCTTGCTCGGGTGAGCAGATTGGCGTTACTGCAGCAGACGCAGAAAGTGTTAAAGAAATTCTTGCAGTTATTGCGGGTCACGACAGCAAGGACGGCACAAGCCTTCCCGCCGAAAAATATGATTATTCAACAAGCGAAGATGTTTCCGCAATGAAAATCTGCATTGTCAAGGAGCTTTATGATGCTTCAAGTGCAGAGGTTAAGGCAAAGATTGATGCCTATGCAGAAAGCCTTAAAAAGCTCGGTGCAGCAGTTGAAACAGTTTCTCTTGATATTGTTAATCAGGCAAAAACAGCCTGGCAGATTCTTATGGCAGCCGAAACAACCAACAATCTTTCAAGATTTGACGGTGTTAAATACGGCTACAGAACACCCGAATATAAAAACATCGATGAGCTTTATGTCAAGAGCCGTTCGGAGGCTATGGGCTTCCTTGCAAAGGCAACAATTATTTATGGCTCGGATGTGCTTGCAAAGGCAAAGTATGAAAAATGCTATGATAAATCGCTCCGTATCCGCCGAGTTGTTTGCGACAAGGTAAGAGAAGTGCTTTCAAAATACGATGCAATTCTTGCTCCCGCCTGCTCGCAGGCAAGCTACAAGCCTTATGATGCTCTTGAGGCTTTTGAAAAGGTTTATGAAGAAGGCCTTTTCACCGCAATTCCCTCAATCACGGGTATGCCCGCAATGGTAACAAAGGGAGTTCAGCTTATTGCGGATTCATATAAAGAGAGCGTTCTTCTCAGCATAGCAAAAAGTGTGGAGGTGTAAATAATGAAATACGAACTTGTTATAGGTTTGGAAACTCACGTTGAACTTTCCACCGATTCAAAATTATTCTGCTCCTGCGGCGGTCATTCAAGCCCCAAGGAGCCCAATGACTGCGTATGCCCTGCCTGCAGCGGTATGCCCGGTATGCTTCCCGTAACCAATAAGCACGCTATTGAGCTTGCGGTTAAAGCGGGCTTTATGCTTAACTGCCATATCAATCAGTACACAACCTTCGATAAAAAGAGCTATTATTATCCCGACCTTCCCTGTGCATACCAGATAACCCAGTGGTTCAACCCCATCTGCGTTAACGGCAGCGTTCAGATTGGCGAAAGAACAATCGGAATAAAGCAGATTCACGTTGAAGAGGATGCAGGTAAGCTTGTTCACGATGAAGCAACAAACACTTCATTTGTTGATTATAACCGCACAAGCGTGCCCCTTATCGAAATTGTAAGCAAGCCTGATTTCCGTTCATCGGAAGAGGTTATCACTTATCTCAAAAAGCTTAAGTCAAGCCTTCAGTTTGCAGGTATTTCCGAATGCGAAGAGGGTGCGATGAGATGTGACGTTAACATTTCAGTTCGTCCCGAAGGCTCAAACGAGCTCGGCGTCCGTTCCGAAATCAAGAATATGAGCTCGCTTTCCGAAATCAAGGATGCAATCGAATTTGAAAAGGTTCGCCATATTGATGCGATTGAGCGTCATACCGAGATGCTTGTTCAGGAAACACGCCGCTGGGATGATGTTAAAAGACGCACCTTCCCTATGCGTAATAAAGAAACGGCGGCTGATTACCGCTATTTCCCCGACCCCAACCTTATGCCTATTGTTATTGACGATGAATGGCTTGCAGAAATAAAAGCAAGTATGCCCGCAACCGCAGATGAGAAAACCTCTCTCTACGAAGAAATGGGCATTGCAACAAAAGAAGCCTCCGTTCTTTCGTCAGACAGAAAGCTTTCGGATATGTTTGATGCGGTTGTTGCATCGGGCAGAAGCCCCAAGGTTGTTGCAAGCTGGATTCTTACAGAGTGTATGGGTCAGATGAAACGCCTTGAGCTTGATTCTCTTGATATTGATGCATCAAAGCTTTCAAGAATAATTGAGCTTGTTGAAAGCGGTGAAATCACCCGTGCGGCAGGCAAGAAGGTTCTTTCAGCAGTGTTTGAAAATGATGTTGATGTTGATAAATACTGTGAAGAGAATTCGCTCAATGCCAAGGTTGATGACAGCTTCATTCTTGAAACAGTCCGCAAGGTTATTGCAGAGAATGAAAAGGTTGTTGCCGATTACAAGGGCGGCAAAACCAAGGCTCTTCAGGCTCTCTTCGGAAGCGTTATGAAGGAGCTTCGCGGCACCGGTTCACCCGATGTTATCAGAGCAATGCTTGAAAAAGAACTTAACGGTTAAACAAAATAATCCGGCGGAGCATTCTGTCGGATTTTTTTGTTGACTCAGAATAATAAGGAATATATAATTATAATTAACTAATAAACAAAGGATTGATTTTTATGAGTGCTTTGCTCGATAAGGTTAAGCTGCTGCTTACGGAAATCAAAACGCATTGGAACACTCCCGCAGAAGGCAAGTATGTGCCCTATAAGGAGTATAAAGATGTTGTTCTTGCCGTTGGCAGTAACTACGCAGGCTCAAAGGTGCTTGAATACATAGGATTTTTCTCATCCTGCTATCTCATTATGCACCATTACAAGCTCCCGTATCTCACATTTTCGGTTATTAATATTCTTAATATGCCGCTAAACTATATTTCCGCACTTATGTGGTGGCTTGTTTGCGATAACCTCGGCTTTCTCGCAAAGAAAACCGAAAAGAAATTCTATCTGGTTTACGGTCTTATGATGGCTTTCGGTATTTCAACCATACTGTTTGATTATTCTCAGCTGTTTGACCAGACGGGCACATTTATAAGAATACTTAACGGCTTTGAGGGTATGACCGCTGCGGCGTGCTTCAAAACCTTCGGAACACATTTTCTTTATACCGGCTGGGTTGGTGCAAGAAATATTTTCTGGCGTAAAAAGCTTCTTCCGAAATACGGAAGATATAAGTATTCGCTCTATTGCGATGTTGTGCCGAAATGCATAATGGTAATCCTTATCGGCTGGCTTCCCGTTTATAATATTCCCGATGTTGCAACAAGAGTATGGGTAGGCAATCTTCTTTTTGCAACCTATAATGTTTTCGGCTTTGCAAACAATATGGAAACCTGCACAAAGAGCATAAGCCCCAATCTTCAGGAAAGAATCTTTGTGCGAAGCTATCCCGTTAAGCTTTCGCACTTCTTCAACACAATTTCGGGTCTTGCAATTTCCGTTGCAATCGGTCTGCTCAAGGATGAATGGGCAGATATTAATGTTTACAGATTTGTTATCCCCATAACATTTATCTTCTTCGCTGTAATGACTATGGTGTTTGCGGGAAGAGTCAAAGAAAGAATTCCGCAGCCGCCCGTTGAAAAGAAGGTTCAGATTAAATTCTGGGACGGAATGTTCGGCGTTCTTCGCAATAAATATCTGCTTATAAAAACGGTTGTTGAGCTTATTGATGCACTCGGTAACGGTATGCTTCCGTTTGCAACTGTTCTGTATCTTTACACATTCCGACTGAGTGGCTTGCCCTACAGCCTTCTTGTTATGCTTGTTTCGTTTGCGGGAACTCCGCCCGATTTTCTTTCGCCTTATTTCCTCAAGAGATTTTCGTATAAGCAGATTATGATATTCTATCAGCTTTCGAGAGCCTTGGGAAATGCAATGATAATTGCGGCAATGTGGTTCTGCGGAGATAATGTTAACCTTTGCGGAACAATCTGCGTTATTGTTCTGTTCTTTATGGAAATGACCAAAACCGTGCCCACAACTGCGGGTCACGATATGGATGTTCGTATCAGGGATTATCAGATGTATCTCTCGGGCGAACGCCTTGAAAGCTTTTCGAGCATTTTCGGCTGGTTCACAGACCCCATAAAGAATTTTGTGGGACTTATCATTCCTCTTATGCTTCTCGGTTACGGCTTTAACAGCAACTGGGATATTCTTTTCCTTGATTCATCAAGAGCAAATATTATTATTGTGCCCCTGATATTTGATGTTGTGGGCTTCACGCTGATGACCATTCCTTATCTGTTCTGGGATTATGACAGCAATAAGCAGAATATGGTTATGGAAGTGCTCAAACGCCGTGCAGAGGTTACCGAAAAGCAGGCAAAGGCAGAGGGCGAAACCGTCAGCGGCGGATACATAGGGTAGGGGGTGAAGGTATGAGCAGAAAAGAAAAAGAGATTAAAGTTCCCGCAGAGGAACAGATTCGCCTTGAAATTCCCGAGGATGAAATATGGACATATAAGATTGAAGGTCTTTCAGCTCCGAGAATCAATCAGACTCCCAAGCATTACGGGCTTAAAAAGGTTATTTTTGTTTTAACAATAGTTGTTGCGGTCAGCCTTTCGTGCATTTTCAGCGTTTTGACTCTCAGAAAGGATACCTTTGAGTTTGAGCAGTCACAAAACGGATATGCTTTCACCCGCTTCAGCAACACCGGATACATAACAGAGCTTGAAATAGACTATGTTTCGGATATTGAATATGAGCTCGGAAATCCCGACCCGAAAACCAATTTCAAGGTGGTTAAGGATGAAAGCAAGCCCGTAACCGAGGTTGGCAGCTATGTTCTTAACTGCGATGAAAAGGTAAAGGCAATAACCGTTGGTGCGGGTGTTGAGAAAATAGATTCAAAGGCGTTTTATTCCTGCTGGGCACTCAGAGAAATAAGGGTTGATAAAAACAATCCCAACTACTGCGATATTGACGGCGTGCTTTATAACAAGGATAAAACAGAGCTTATATGCAGACCGTGCGACCACGATACATATCTTGCCGAAAAATACGGATATGCTGAATTTGACGATAACGGCTGGCGGGTTGAAATGAGTGCAGAGGACCCGAGATATGAGCAGTATGTTAAGGATGTTATGACCTTTGTTGTGCCTTCAACAGTTACAACAATCGGCGAAATGAGCTTTAACTATGCACATATGAAAAATGTGTATCTGCCCGAGGGACTGAAAACAATCGAAACACTCGGATTCTTTGAAATTCCGCTTCTTGAAAATATTTATTCATATAACACCGATTATCTTGTTGAAGATTCACATTATGTATCGGATGAAGCACTCGGAACGGTATATAATTCACTTCCCGAAGGGCTTGAATATATCGGCTCTGATGCATTCAGCTATAACCGTGAGCTTAAATATATGTATATCCCCGCAAGTGTTGAATATATCGGACACAACGCATTCTGGGATACGGTCTATAAAGACGGCAAAGAGCTTAAAGGCGTTGTGAAAATGGAAGTTGCTCTTTCCGAAGAAGAGTTTGAGCAAAAGGTTGAAGCGGGTAACAACTGGTGCCCGAAATACGACTATCTGCTTTTCAAGAAGAGTATTGATATTATTTACAATTCAAACAGAGCAGCAAAATAAAAAAGACCTCCGAAATCCAGTCCGGATTTCGGAGGTTAAGTTTTTGCACTTTAGATTTTCATTATTCCGAGTGCATCGAGAACCGATGAAATAAGAATAAGAACAATGCAGATGGGTGCAACATATTTGATTACAACCGTGAAAAGAGTTTTTGCCTTGAAGGGAGCACTTATTTCAATCTCTTCAATAAGACACTTGGGCTTGATAACATAACCTATGAATATGCAGGTGAAGAGTGCAACTATGGGCATAAGAATGCTGTTGCTGAAGAAATCAAACATATCAAGAATTGTCATTCCGTTGAGGGTGATGTTGCCGAGCACACCGAATCCGAGTGATGAGGGCAGACCTAGAGCAACGGATAATGCAAGCACTGCAAAGCAGGTTGTTTTTCTGCCCCAGCCGAGCTTGTCCCTGATAATCGAAACAACGGTTTCCATAAGAGAAATTGAAGAGGTGAGAGCTGCAAAAAGAACAAGAAGGAAGAAGAGAGCACCAATTATTTCGCCGCCCTTCATACTGTCAAAAACCTTGGGAAGGGTGATGAACATAAGACCGGGGCCCTTGCCGAGTGCGGTTTCGTCGCCGCCGGAGAAAGAGAAAACTGCGGGAATAATCATAAGACCTGCAAGGAAGGCTATGCCCGTGTCAAAAATCTCAATCTGTCTTACGGATTTTTCAAGGTTAACATCCTTTTTCATATATGAGCCGTAGGTTATCATAATGCCCATTGCGAGTGACATCGAATAGAAAAGCTGACCCATTGCAGCAAGAACGGTTGTTGCCGAGAATTTGCTGAAATCGGGAGTGAGATAATATTTAACGCCCTCCATAGCACCGGGCATAAACATTGCATAGATTGCAACAAAAACGGTGAGAACAACAAGAACGGGCATCATTATTTTGCTAACCTTTTCAACGCCTTTTTCAACGCCGAGCAAAACAATAAGTGCGGTTAAGCCGATGAAGAGAAGGAACCAGCCTATCGGTTCAAAGGGCTTTGCTATAAAGCTTTCAAAATAACCGTCGGCTGCCGATTCTGCGGCACCGCCCGTAGCAAAAGCAAAAAGATATTTTGTTACCCAGCCGCCTATAACCGAATAATACGGAAGAATGATTGCGGGAATAACAGAGGCGAGAACGCCTACGAATGAATATTTTTTGTTAAGTGATTTGAATGCACCGATTGCACTCTGACCCGTTTTTCTTCCGAGTGCAATTTCGCCGCACATAAGTGCAAAGCCGAAGGTTACTGCAAGAATAATGTAAACAAGCAGAAAGATTCCTCCGCCGTATTTTGCCGCAAGATAGGGAAAACGCCATATGTTGCCAAGACCTACCGCCGAGCCTGCAGCGGCAAGCACGAAACCGATTTTGCCGGTAAAGCTGCTTCGTTTTTCGCTCATAAATTCAACTCCGTTTAAATAAATTTCTCTAATTATATACTAAATTTTTAAAACAGTCAATTAAAATATCAGTGCTTTGGTGATATATAAACATTAAAATCTGCATCTTCCGATTTTCTGTCTTGCGTGAACAAGGCATATATTTTGATTTTCTGCCCTTCAAGCCCTTCGGGAAGCTCCATAAAAAATGTGTTGTTTTTATCGGAACGGCAAACATAATGCTCCCATTGGTTTGCCTTGTAATCGGGTGCTCTTTCGGGGAAGCCCGCAAGCTTTCCGCAGATTTCGGCAACGCAATAAAGGCATTCATCGCCGTAGGTTCCGTTTGCGGCAACGGTAAGCTTTGAGCCTGCCTTGTATTCGGGAATAACAAATTCGCCGAAAACAGCCTTGCGGATTTTTTTGTGTCTGTAATGTGACTGAAGATTATTTGCTCTCGGATTATTAAGTTTAATCTCTTTACCGTCTTTGATAAGCCTTACCGCATAGATTCTGTCAACGGGATTATCAATGCGAAGGTATCTGATTTTATCGCCGATACCGTATGAGGCGGTTAATAATTTGCCGGGCAAATCATAAGTGGTGTGTGCTGTGAATTTAATTATCTTTGCCGTAAAATCATCTTTTTTAACAGACAAATCAACAAGTCCCGAGCATTTCCATTCGGAAAGCTTTGTGCCGTAGTCTGCGGTCAGAGCAAGCTTTTGCTCCTCAACCTCTCTTGTTGTGTAATCAGCAGAGAAAAATTCAAGCTCAACGCTGTCACAGTCAATTTCTTCACCGAAGTCAACACGCAGGCAGCCGCCGTTTATGCGGAAGTTTTCATCGCAATAGGTTTTGCTTTGCGAATCAAAAAATGTGTCATCTTTGCCGTCAAACATATTGGCGTTTTCGCAGCCTCGGAGCTTATAATGCTCCTGATTGAAAAATGCCTCTCTTGCCGCTTTAACCTGCGGAATTCCGGTTTCACCCGAGCGCAGCATCGTGCGTTTTTCAAGGGCATCGTTATCAATCGCAAACATTGCCGCTTCATAAAGCTCTTCGCCGTTTTCGGGGTTTCTCACGCTTTCTGTTAATTCGCCGAGAAAAACGGGAGCTTTTTCTTTTATATCGCATTCAGAGCCATTCATAAAGAAGCTCTCGCTGCCGTTTTTGCGAAGAAGAATATCAGTTGAATTGCTTTTAAGTATTTTAACCTCAACTGGTGTTCCGTCAGCTTCTTCTTTTATAATTTCATATTCGCAGTTCGTGAGCATCGGCTCTGATTCTTCGGTAACCGCAAGCTCAATAAGAGTTGCCCTGAACGGCATCAGTTCAATTTCAACTGTATCGCCGCACTTGAACACGCCGAGATGCTTTTCATAAGGATGGTGAATATTCACTTCAACGGGTGAGTCTGTTTCAATTCCCGTTTCTTCACCGATTTTTATTTTAACGGTTTTGGTTTCCCAGGAATTGTTGCCGGTTGAAATGAATTTTTTTGTTTTGCTTCCTCTTGAAACGGCATTTTCACCATAGCATTCGGGAAGAATCATTCCGTCAACAAGAATTTCTGCGTTTCTTGCGTGAAGGTTATAAACTCTTGCAAGCTTCGGAAGCTCGTCATCACGCATAAACCAGGGATTGCCGTAGATTTCGGGTGCAAGAATAAGCGAACGGTTGAATGCCTGATAAATAAGCTCATCTTCAAAATAATCAATGTTTGAAGAGATGCATACTCCGTGGTCCTCGGCAAGCCTTTCAAGGTTATCCGTGTGTCCTCTTGTGAACATAAAGCCTCTGTGGTGCATTGCGGTCTGTTTGTTGCAGGTGCTGACATCAACATAGGTTTCATCGCCGTTCCAGAGATAGGTTGTGATGTGCTTTTCCGCTTCATAGAATTCAAGACGGTGATTGAGCACAACAAGGTCGGGCGAATATTTTCGGCATTCTTCAAGCATTTTTGCGAAAACGCCTGCCTTTTCGGGGCGTAGTCTGCCGCAAACGCCGTCAAGCTTGAAAAGGGCAAAGTTATAATCCTTGCAAAGGTGAACGAAGAAATCAAATCTTTCTTTTTCCTCCTCGGGTGTGTTGCCGTAGCCGTCGGGGCTGCCCCAAAGACCGAAGCGGATTCCCATTTCGGCAGCTTTCTCAACAACGTTTTTATATTCCTCGGGATATTGGGTGCGGAATTTTTCGCCGTTCAGATTTCCGTAGCCCTCGCTTGCACCGTCAAAGTTGCCCGCATCCCAGGCATAAATTTTAATCTGCATACCGTAGGTGTCTTTGAGGTATTTGAAAAAGTCAAGATTGATAAGGGTATGTTCCTCGGTTGAGCCTTCGTTGGTATTGTTTATCCAGGAAAAATACTGCGGAACGGAGGGAGTTAAATTATCCGCACCCGCATCCTTTGCATTTTTTATCATAACACACACTCCCATAAAATGATATGAATTATAATAGCATAAAAAATTTACATTTACAATCAGAAGCGGCAAAACTGAATAAAAATATATTATTTTAAAATAACTCTATACAATAAAAAATTTTTGTGATAAAATTTTACCATATAAAAATTTCAGAGGTGAGCTTATGGAAAAAAAGAAACTTTATATTTTAACTTATGACCACGGCGGATATGTACTCTGGAAGGATGAGGTGAAGCCCCGCCTTAAAAAGATTTTTGAGTGGATGGAAAAATATCCGAAGCTTAAAATCGGTCTTGACTATGAATCGTTCACCTTTGATGAGTTTTCAAAATGCGACCCTGAAATTGTGGATATGGTTTCGGAGCTTCTTGAAAAGTATCCCGACAGAGTCGGTCTTGGTGCAACAACCTACGGTCAGCCGCTTTCTCTCACAATTTCAGAGGAATCCAATGCCCGTCAGCTTTCTTATGCCGTGAAAACAAATCTGCATTATTTCGGCAAAACGCCTTCGGTTTATTCAATTTCGGAGTTTGCTCTCAATAACCAGACTCCGCAGCTCATAAAGCTTTGCGGTTATGATGCGGCAATTCTGCGTTCACACGTTATGGGCTACGGCTATCCGAGAACTTTTGATTCGGCGTGGGGCAGATGGATAGGAAAGGATTTGACCGAAATTCCCGCCGTGCCCACTTATGATAAGCAGGGCAGGGGATATAACTGCACAACGGTTGATAACTGGATTCTTTCACGCTGGCCCGAAAATAAGCTTTATTCACTTGAAGATTTTGAAGAGATGTTTTCAAAGTATTCTCCGCTTCTTGCATCAAGATATGATGACCTGACTCAGGATATTGAGCTTCTGACCGAATATACGGAAACGAAAGATAATTATCAGTATATTCTTCTTGAAGAGATTCCGGAGCTTTACGGCGAGGCGAAGGATGAGCTTAAAACAACCGATAACGATTTCCACGTGCAGATGCCTTGGGGCTATTGCGGAAATGAAATATTCAACGGTGTCAGAGAAGCTGAAGTTTCTGCCGTTCAGGCTGAAAAGCTGAATGCACTTGCGGTTATGCTTGGTGCAGAACCGCAGACCGAAAAGCTTGAGGAAGCGTGGAAATACGCACTTGCCGCACAGCACCACGATGTAACCATCTGCGGCTTGCTTGACCTTTCAAGAAGATTTATTCCCACATCGCTTAAGGCTTCGGAAAAGGCTAAGGCAGAGTCGCTCAAAGCCATTGCCTCAAAGTTTGCCTGCTGCGGTGATAATGGTTTGCTTGCAGTTAATATGCACTCGTTTGATGTTGATGAATGGGTTAAAACAGAAATCGGAGGCAAGGCTGAATATGTTCACGTTGAGCTGCCCGCATACTCTGCAAAATGCATCTGCTCAAGCTGCTCGGAAGCGGTTTTCGGCTATTCGTGGGATGAAAAAACAGGTGAGCTTGCAACACCGGTTTACCGCATTAAGCTTACCGATGCAGGTATTGCTTATATCGACGAGGTAAAAGACGGCAGAAGAATAGTTGATAACGGCGAAGGAGAGCTTTTCTCTGCCGTTGTTGAGGGCGAAAGCTGCATTTCAAACGGAAAATGGAGCGTTGATATTGACCTCAGCGGTGCAACTGCAGTTCAGGTTGGCGAAATAGGCGGAATTCCCTACCGATTTGAAATGAGATTCAGCGGCAAGCTTTCAAGAATTGATTGCAAAACGGAATTTGAAATGAAGTCGCAGCACGTGGGAATAGAAGGCGAAAAAGCGGGGCTTGAAAAATCGATTACCGTTGACGGCCACCGCCACGAAGGCAAGCTTTGCCTTAACCTTAATCTGTGCCTTGATAAAGACCGCAGAATGGTGCGTGACTTGCCTTATTCAATTTCCGAATGGGGCGGCGACATCCGTGTTGTTGAGGATTATTGGTATAAGTCAGACAGAATAATTATTGATGAAGAGGTTTCGCCTGAAGAATCCTTTGCATCAACAACATATATTAACGGCATTTATTGGCTGTGTATGCGTGACAGCAAGAACGGATTTGCAGTTATGAACAGAGGCTGTATGGGTGCTATGGCAAGCGGAAACAGATTATCCGTGCCTTTGCTTTATTCCAACTCTTATTTGTGCGGAACAAAGATTCTTGACGGAATCTATAACGATGAATTTGCTCTTTTACCCTTTGAGTCATCTCTTTCAGATGCCGACCTTCACAGAAAAGCGGTTTCTTATGCATATCAGCCCGAGTTTGCTGCGTCAGAAGAATGCTGCGGCGAAATGACCGGGCTTTCGGCAGCTTCGTTAAACGCAAAGGGCGGTGAGGTTATAATGACAACCCTCTACCCCGAAAACGGATATTTACTTGCAAGATTCTGCAATTATTCAGATGAAGCAGCAGAGGCTGAATTCAGCACATTTGCGGGAAAGCTTGTTGCAGAAACCGACCTTCTCGGAAATGAGATTAAGCAGATAACCGACGGCAAGCTGAATTTCCGTGCATGGGAGATAAAAACCGTTAAAATTTTGCTTTGATGCGGAGCTTTTATGAAAAGCAGTGAATTTTCAAAACATATAGATTCAAAAAGAATAAAGGTTAATGACCCGTTCTGGAATGAAAAAATTGAGCTTGTAAGGCGTGAGGTTATTCCTTATCAGTGTGAAGCTTTGCACGACAGAATAGAGGGTGCAGAGAAAAGCTATGCCATAGAAAATTTTATCAAGGCGGGGAAAGCTGCCGAAACAATAAAAAGCGGCGGCAGCCTTCCTGTGTATCCAACCGATAAATGGCATTATTCCGATGAGAATGCAGAAGAAAATGCATTTCACGGCTGGGTGTTTCAGGACAGTGACGTTTATAAATGGCTTGAGGCAGTCGGATTTTCTCTGCTGAATAAACCCGATAAAGAGCTTGAAGAAAAGGCTGATAAGGTTATTGACCTTGTTTGCAAAGCGCAGCTTGAAAACGGCTATCTCGATACCTTGTATATCATAAATAACCGTGAAAATATTTTTGAAAATCTCAAAGATTTTCACGAGCTTTATTGCTTCGGGCATCTTGCCGAGGCGGCGGTGAGCTATTACAATGCAACAGGTAAGCGAAAGCTGCTTGATGCCGCCTGCCGTTTTGCCGACCTTGTTTGTGAAACCTTCGGCGAGGATAAAATCAAAGGCTATCCCGGGCACGAGATTGCCGAGATGGCACTTGTTAAGCTTTATGATGTAACGGAAAATCAAAAATATCTTGATACGGCTGCGTTCTTTATTAACGAAAGAGGCAGAAAGCCGTATTATTACGATATTGTTCTGGGCAAACAAACGGTTTATGATAATTACCACTATAACCAGGCGCACCGTGAGCCGAGGCATCAGCACGAGGCGGTTGGTCACGCGGTAAGGGGAGTTTATCTTTACAGCGGAATGGCGGATGTTGCAAAACGCTTTGAAGATGATGAACTCTATACCGCCTGCCGTAAGCTTTCGGATAACATAATTAACAGAAAGATGTATATAACGGGCGGAATCGGTGCAACGGTTGACGGTGAAGCTTTTTCGTTTGATTATGATTTGCCGAATGACCTTGCCTACAGCGAAACCTGTGCTTCAATAGGATTTGTTTTCTTTGCGAGAAGAATGCTTGAAATTGCACCCGATGCGGATATTGCAGATGCGGCGGAAAGAGCATTATATAACACCGTTCTTGCGGGAATGGCGGAGGACGGCAAAAGCTTTTTCTATGTTAATCCGCTTGAAGTGCTTCCTGAAGCATCGCATAAGGATTCAAGAAAACGCCATATAAAGCCCGTGAGACAGAAATGGTTCGGCTGTGCGTGCTGCCCGCCAAATCTTGCAAGGCTTATTTCGTCGGTGGGGGAATACTGCTTCACCGAAAATGAAAGCACCTTGTTTCTTCATCAGTATATCGGTGCGGAAATAAAAACCGATAAAGCCGATATTGAAATAACTTCAACCTATCCGCAAGACGGAAGGGCGAGAATAAAAATAACACCCAAAAGGGATTTTGTTTTTGCACTCAGGCTTCCGAAATGGGGCGGAGAATTTGATTATAACAAAGCTTTTTGGGTTAAAGACGGTTATGCATATATAAGCATTTCCGAAGAAACAGAGATTCAGCTGAATTTTGAAATGAAGCCCAAAATGATAAAATGCTCCAACAGAGTAAGAGCAAATACCGATAAAATTGCTGTAACAAAGGGTCCGTTCGTTTACTGTGCAGAGGAAGTTGATAACGGCAGAAATCTGCAGATGCTGAAAATTGCCGCAAATCCTGATTTTGAATGCAGAGGTGACTGCATTATCGCAAACGGCTTCAGAGAAAAAGAGAGCGATTTGCTCTATGAAGAATGGAGCGAGCCTCAGAAAGAAAAAACAAGAATAAAGCTCATTCCGTATTACCGCTGGGGAAACCGTGGAGAAAACGAAATGAGCGTTTATCTGAGAAAAGAATGAAAGAAGTTGAATGCTTTGAATTTTTATTTGGTAACGGATACCCATTATTTTGAGCCTTCACTCGGTGCAAGCGGAAAAGCCTTTGAGGAATATATGCAGAGAGAGCAGTATTTTATGGCGGAAAGCAGCGATATAGTCAAGGCTGTTTTTGAACGCATTTCCGAAGATAAGGAAACAGAGCTCGTTTTAATTCCGGGCGACCTTTCCAAAAACGGAGAAATCGAAAGCCATAAAAGCTTTGTGAAAGAACTGTATAAGCTCAAGAAATCGGGCAAAAGAGTTTATGTTTTAACCGCAGGCCACGATTATAATGAATATTCCCGTGCTTTTGTTAACGATGAAAGAATTGATGTTGAGGGCACGCCTTTTAAAGAGCTCCGGAATATTTATAATGATTTCGGCTATTCCGAGGCACTTGCGGTTGATGAGCAGACTCTTTCATATATTGTTGAAATTGAAAAGGGAATCCGCTTGCTTGCAATAAACTGCGATGCCGACGGAAGCCCCAAGGGAACCGTTGATGAAAGGCTTGAAGCGTGGATTAAAGCACAGCTTGACACAGCAAAAAAAGATGGCTGCAGTGTTATTGCGATGTGCCATTATCCCGTGATACCGTCTGTTCCCGTATTTGACCTTGTAGGTGATGCAAAGCTTAAAAATTGGAGAAGAACAGCATCCGTGCTTGCGGATAACGGAGTTAAGCTTGTGCTTACGGGGCATATGCATATTCAGAGCATCAACGAATTTGTTTCGGAAAACGGAAACAAGCTTATTGATATTTGTACCTCCTGCCTTGTGGGAAGCCCCGCAAAATACAGAAAAATCGAAATTGACGGCGATAGCCTTCACGTTGAAAGCATCGATGTTCACGAGTGCGGTGCAGACACAGGCGACTTGACAACGCAGGAGTATTTTGATAATCAGTTTAAATATTCAATAACAAACCGAATAAACGGAGCATTGAACGGCGGCAAAGGAATTGCTAAACTTCTGAAAAAATGCGGCAAAAAGCTTCTCAACACCATAACCCTCGGCGGGCTCGGAAGGCTGCTGTGGATAAAGGTTGACAAATCAATCAAAAAAGAAAAGTTTATTGATTTTGCGGCAGATTTGGGCGTTAAGATTTTTGCGGGCGATATGCCCTATGTTGAAGGCACTCCGCAGTATGATGCCGTAGCAAGAGTGCTGAAAAGATTCGGTTTTATAATCAGGAAGATTGAGCCCAAGCTTTCAAAAAACGGTGTTAAGGTCAATCTTACCGGAATGCTTCTGGGAACAATCGGCAACAGCAAGGGCTGGTCCGATAACAATACAGACTTGAAAATCTGTTGACATTGCCGATTTTATTTGTTAAAATTTTCAGCATAAAACCAAAGGAGATAATGTATGAAAAAGATTATAAGCGTTGTTCTTGCGGCAGTTCTTGTTTTCACTTGTGCAAGCGTTGGCTTTGCACAGGAGGATGAAACAGTTAAATTTGCCGTTGCATCCGACCTTCATTATGTTGAACCTCTTGAAGAGCTTGAAGTTGAAATTCCCTATGAGCCCGTTATGTGGAATGCAAACCGCAGAGCAGCTATGGAAAATGAAAGCGGATTTATTATTGATGAATTTCTTCGCCAGTGTGCTGAGGATGCAGATTGCAAATTTGTTCTTATTTCAGGCGACCTTGCAAATGACGGCAGAGTAATCCGTCAGCAGCATCTTGATGTTGCCGAGAAATTAAGAAATTTTGAGGCAGAAACCGGCAAGCCCGTTTATGTTATCAACGGCAACCACGATAACGGTGCAGGCGAGAATGATGTGACATATAAGGACTTTAAAGAGATTTATTGGGAATTCGGATATGATGAGGCTCTTTTTGTTGATGAAAGCACCTGCTCATACACCGCAAATCTTCCCGGTGATTACCGCCTCATTGCTCTTGACAGCTGCGACCCTACAAAGTCAACCGCCGACGGTATGACAAAGGATAAGGTGAACTGGGTTTGTGCAGAAGCCGAAAAAGCTTATGCAGACGGCAAATATCCCATTCTTATGATGCACCATAACCTTCTTGATCATCTTCCTATGCAGAGAATACTCAGCAAGAATTTTATCATAAGGAATCATATTTCAACTGCAAATAAATTTGCAAACGCAGGCATAAAGCTCGTGTTTACGGGCCATGAGCATTGCAGCGATGCCGCAGTTTACACAAGCACGCTCGGCAATAAAATCTATGATTTTGCAACAACATCTCTCACTATGTACCCTGCAGAATACAGAATGTTCACAGCGAGCGATGAAGAATTCAAGTATGAGGCAAAAGCTATAGAAAAGATTGATGTTGATGCTCTCACTTCAACCGTTTCGGGCTATACCGAAGAGCATATTGCTCTTATGAACGAAAACTTCAATTCGGTATATGCCAAAGAATATCTCAAGTGCGGCATTCAGTACCGTCTCGGACGCGACCTCAAAATGGAAGCAATAGGAATTGAAGAGGGCGAGCCTTTCTATAATCTTGTGAACACAGCTGTCGGCGGTCTTAACAAAATTCTTGAAGACCCCCTCTATGGTGAGGGTGGAATTCAGGAGCTCGCAAAGGGCTATAATATTGATATTCCCGACAGCGATTATGAAAACATATGGGATGTTGCAACCGAGCTTGTTGCGGCTCACTATGAGGGCGAAGAAAATTATCCGCTTGACAGCAAGGAAGTAACAATTTTCCTCAGAGCAGTTGCTCTTCTTCTCCGTGATGACCTTGCGGCTATTGCCGATGAAACTCTTCTCGGTGCGGCAAACTACCTCCTTGAAAAGCTCGGAATTGATAACGGAATTGCAGAAGGAATAACAAAGCTTTGCACAGCCGTTTTTGGCGGAGTAAGTGCAATAGAATATTTCCTTGTTGCTCTTCTTTCACCCATCCTTTATGAATTCATTCTTGATGATGACGGTGTTCCCGATAACAACGGCACAATTCCCGGCTACGGAGTAACCGGCAGCGATGTTGCAGCCGCAAATATCTTTGCAAGAATAAGTGACATTGCAAAGCTTATAGTTACCTATATCGGTAATATGTTCAAAATCCTCATTAAAATATTCTGATAAAAATTCAAGCACTCTGCTCACCTCGGGCAGAGTGCTTTTTTCAGTTATAATGCTTTTCAATTTTATCATATTCCTCATCGGTTATTTCAATAACACCGCCGTGCTTGAAGCCGTAGGGGAATGAGAATTCCTCGGTTGCTCTTGAAAAATTGCTGTCACCGGGTTCTTTTGAAACAAACGGAACATAGCCCATCTTTGGTTTTTCGCATCCGAAGAAATCAAGCATCAGACACCAGCGTCCGTCGGGAAGAACAAGTGTTGTTGCCCCCTCATATGAGCCCGGCTTTTCAAAGGTTGCCATATAATCCTCAAAAGCCTTATCGTGCTCGTAGGGACCGTAAAGATTCTTTGATGTTGCGTGCATATTCATTGCGGGGTGCTCGGCATTTTTATAAAACATATGATATGTATCGCCGAATTTTCTTATATGAGTGTCAAGGATTTCGTTATCCTTTGTGAAGAAAAGCTCAGGTTCTGAAAAAGTTTCAAAATCCTTTGTTGTGCAGCAGTAAATTGACATATGGGAGTAGTTGTCTTCCTTAACGGTTGAACCCCAATGAATCATATATTCATCATTGATTTCGTCATAGATTGTTTCGGGTGCCCAAAGGCAGCCGAAATCGTCCCTGCCGAAATATATTCTTTTTTGTTCAGAAAAATTTATAAGGTCATCGGATTTCCACATACAAAGGCACTTGCTTCCCGTTGAATTAACCTCTTTCCAGTTCACCTGATAATTTTCATCCATTCTGTAAGCGATTGAAAGGTCGGTTGTGAGAATAACGAAACCGCCCGTTTTAAGGCGAAGAACCTCAATGTCACGGCAGCCCTTTTCGCCGATTGTGCTTGTCAGAACGGGCTCAC
Organism: uncultured Clostridia bacterium; assembly: GCA_937880805.1. Classification (GTDB taxonomy): domain Bacteria; phylum Bacillota; class Clostridia; order Oscillospirales; family Acutalibacteraceae; genus CAG-177. The sequence continues at coordinate 1,373 of CALGRR010000008.1, read as the reverse complement.
CGCCGTTGACTTGCTTCCAGTTAAAGCCGTCTTTGCTGAGTGCAAAATAAACCTGCTCGCCGTCGGGTGTGATTTTTTCTTTGAAATGAGCAAAAAGATATGCCATAACAAATGCTCCTTTTATATTAATAACATTTATATATTACTATCCGATTGCATTGGTGTCAAGTTTTGTAAATTTATGTGGCATTTGGTCGCAAAATGTTGCACACAAAATGCTTTTATGCTATAATTCCACAAAAATCAACAACGGAGCAGGTTTATGAAAAGGATTATCGTATTTGCACTTTCTGCAATTTTAATATTCGTTTCGTGCTATACGGCATTCGGTGTTAATATAGACGGCAACAATCAGGGCACCGAGTGGGACGGAGCAACCGCTTATAAGCTTTTCAGCGGCGAAAGCAACAGCTCGGTGAATTTCGGAGCATTCAAGGTTAAATTCGCACCCGAGGAATATGCAGTATATCTTTGTTTTACTTTTCTTGACCCCGAACTTGAGCAGGGCAACACATTGGCGGGCATATCTCTTTCTGTTGAAAATTCTCCGTCATATGTACTGACTATGGCAAACAGCCCCTATAATGCCGATATTGATAAATACGAAGTCAGCGGTGCAATGTATATAGATGAAAACAACGGCGGCACCTGCGAAGTAAGAATCGGAATGAAATACGGAATCCCGAAAGAAACATTATGCAGTGTCAGATTTATTGATTTTCAGGGAGTTCCTTCAAATATTTATACATTTGTGCTTGTAAATGACAGCTATACGGAAACAACTGAAATGTATATTGATCCCGAATCGGATAATTCAGACCCCGCCTATAACCCCGATTTGCTTACAACAAAGCCGCCCAAAACAACCAAGCCCAAGAAAACAACAACAGAGAGAACGACCAAAGTAACAACAACAAAAAAGAAAACCACAACCAAGGCAGAAAAAACAACCCGTTCGGAAACAAAAACGAAAAAAGAAACACAAAACCAAACGGTTTATGTGTATGAAAAAGAGGTTATAATTTCGCAGGTTGTTGTAACGGTGCTTGTTACGGTAACAGACTCTTTAACAACAAGGCAGGAGTCCTCAGCGGAAACAGAGCAAAACACTAAAATCAATATATCTGTCGGCAGCAGATATAAGAAGATAGCAGGTATAATAGGTGCGGTTGCATTTGTTGCCGTTGCGGCGTGGGGTGCAGCGGGTGCCAAAAAGAAAGATTCCGAAAAGACGGGAGAAGAAAAAGATAATTAGGCAAGTTCTTTACGGATGACAGATAAGAAATAACCCCTGAAACAAGATACTCCCAAACTAACGAGCCAAGCACTGCTTGGCTTGTTTTCTGCTCTTGTTTGAAACACACGGAAGCGTT
>CALGRR010000007.1 GCA_937880805.1 uncultured Clostridia bacterium | reverse complement strand
ATATCGCCCACGAAACGAAAATAGTTGAAAAGCTCAAAGGGATTTCGTTTGATGAAGAAGTGACGCTCGAAACAATCTGCGATTCGTTATCCGAAACGGTTGAAGAAAAGGAAGTGCCGAAAGAGGATATAAAGCTTACACTTACAGAAAAAATATTGAAAATTATTCTCATACTTCTTTCTTGTCCTTTGCTTGCTTTTGCCGTTTGGATTTTCGCTCTTTGCTGCTCCGGAATTTTTGATGTCCGATATATAAAACTGACAGACAACCCCGGAATGATAATAGGTTCTCTGTTCTATCTGGGTTGGGTTGTAATCGCAGTATTGCTGATAACCGTTATTTTCAAAAATATCGGCAAAAACTTCAACAGAAAAACGAAGGGGTTATCCACAACATTGTTCATCTTTTCTTTAATCGGAAGTGTGATTATGCTTGCGATTACATTTTTTCTGACTTTAGGCACAATAACTCCGTTTTACTCGCAGACTACAGACCCTGAAAATTATCTGAAGTTGGATAGCTCTATAATGAGCGAAGATGAAAAATTTGACAGCCTGAACAATGTTTTTAAAATTTTTCCGAGAAAAATACCTTCCGAAGCTGGTTCGATAAAATACTTTTATGAATATACACCTTGCTGGGATGGCTACTTTGGCACATATGATATTTGTGCGGAGTGGAGTTTACCTGCCGGTGAATACGAGAAAGCCAAAAAGAATCTGCCCGGTAATTTTATTCTTGAAGACAGCTTGATTGAGATTAACCATATGGATGGAATTTATTTTACGCTTGATTATCTTACGGAATCAGCAACAAAAAACAGCGGTTATAATGTCATTCAAAAAGGTGATTGGTCTTTAATTTATTATGAAGGTTTCGGCAAGGTGGATTATGATTATATCGGTGTTGCTGTCGGTGAAGAGCCCGAAAAGCATTGTGAAGACGAGCTTTTATATGAAGAAACAAAAGACGAGTTTAAAATAGAAAACTGGGACGGCTATGAAGGTAGAGAACAATACAGAACACAGTACGATTTTTTGATTTGTGCATATAATGACAAGGAACAAAAAGTGAGATATATCGCATCAACTTGTTGCGGTCACGCAAACAGAAAAGGCGGTCCTTACTACCTCTCTCTCGACTGGTAATATCGCACTTGAAAAAACAAAAGAGTTGATATATAATCGGTGTGGATTTATTCTGCACCGATTTTTTATTGTTTCAGGTCGTGTTTTATGGAAATTCTTACTTTATCTCTTTTTTGCCTTGCGTTGACGGTGTGTGTTATTTTTGATGCATCCGTGCTCTATGCGCTTGCGGCGGGTCTGGTTATTTTCTGTGCCTATGCCAAAATAAAAAAGCACCCGTTCAAGGCAATATTCAAAATGATTTTTGACGGCATAAAAACCTCAAAAAATATTCTTATCAACTTTTTGCTCATCGGTCTGCTGACGGCATCGTGGCGTTCAAGCGGCACGATTTCTTTCATTATCTGTTCGGCGATTGATTTTATAACCCCCGAAATTTTTGTGCTGATGACATTTTTGCTCAACTGCCTTGTTTCGTTCCTTATGGGCACATCCTTCGGCACTTCGGCAACTATGGGCGTTATATGTATGACAATGGCAAAATCAATGGGTATGAATCCCGTTATGGTTGGCGGTGCGATGCTTGCGGGCTCGCTTTTCGGTGACAGATGCTCGCCCGTTTCAACGAGTGCACTTTTAATATCGGAGCTTACAAAAACCGATATTTTCAAGAACATTAAAAATATGTTCCGCACGGCATTTATCCCTGCGATGATTTCGTGTGTGATTTATTTAATTCTCGGATTCTTTGCGGGAGGCGGAGGCGAAGCGCCCGACCTCAAAGCAATGTTTGCAAAGGAATTCAGCCTTCATTGGCTTTCGGTTATTCCTGCGGTTGTTATTCTTGCTTTTTCGCTTCTGAAAATCAAAACAAGATATGCAATGCTCGCAAGCCTTGCCTCGGCAATGATTGTTTCGCTTGCCGTTCAGAATGTTGAGATTACGGATTTTCTGAAAACCGTTATTATGGGCTTTGAAGCGAAAAATGCGGATTTAAGCCATATGATGAACGGCGGCGGTCTTGTTTCAATGCTCAACGCAACGGCAATAGTCTGCATTTCTTCGGCATATTCGGGCATATTTGCCGCAACGGGTCTGCTGAATTCCCTCAAATCAAAGATTGAAAAATTAAGCAAAAGAGTAACACCCTTCGGTGCAACCTTCATAACCTCGGCTCTCACTTCGCTGATTGCCTGCAACCAGACTCTGGCAATAATTCTTGCACATCAGCTTTGCGAGGGAACGGAAAAAGACAAAGACGCAGAGGCGATAAACCTTGAAAACACGGCGGTTGTGGTTTCTCCGCTTGTGCCGTGGTCGATAGCGGGGTCTGTGCCCCTTACCTCGGCGGGAGCTCCCACCGCATCAATGTTTGCCGCAGTTTTTCTTTATATTTTACCGCTTTGGTCATTTATGATTGCATTGATTAAAAGAAGAAAGGAAAGAAAAAATGAACAGAATAACAAGCTTCACTGTTGACCACGACCTTTTAACGGAAGGCATCTATGTTTCCCGCATTGACGGCGACATAACAACCTATGATATGAGAACAAGAATACCCAACGGCGGCGATTTTATGGACACAACAACCGCACACACCGTTGAGCATATGTTTGCAACCTTCGTAAGAAATTCGGAGATAAAAGACGATGTTATCTATTTCGGACCTATGGGCTGCCGCACGGGATTTTATCTTCTTGTGAGAAATGCCGATAATGCAAAAATCCTTGAAATAACAAAGAAAATTCTTGCCGAGATTATCGCTTATGAGGGCGAGGTTTTCGGTAATACAAGAAAAGAATGCGGCAATTATCTTGACCTGGATTTGGAGAAGGCAAAGGAAGAATGCCGCAGATACCTCAAGGCACTTGAAAAGGAACAGACATTTGAATATAACAAGTGATATTCAATTCGGAATTCGTAATGCGTAATTCGTAATTATTGACGGGCTTTGCCCATACTCATTATAAAAATACAGAGCACTCTCTCAAACGGGAGTGCTCTGTGTTTTTTAATATTTGAATGATGAATATTTAACGTTTGTTACAAGGTCTGAGGTTGCCTGCTTAACCTTTGCGATTGTATATTTGACATCGGTTAAAACGGCACTCATTTTAATGCTGTGTTCAAGCGAAACAAAGCGGTTTGTTGCAGCTTCAATTTTTGCTGTGATAACAACGCTTGTTGTTTTTAACGTAATTTCGTTAACACCTGCACCTGCTTCGGTAAGACCGTCTCTGATTTCCTTGGCATCCTTGTAATCCTTGGTGAAACGGCTCAGTGCACTGCTGCCCTTTGAGAGATTGCTTTCGTTTTTAACGGTGATTTTTATGTTGTAGTATTTACCGTCCGCAGAGGGTGTGCAGGTTGCAGAAACAACATCAGATTCTTTAAGGCTGCTCTTAACGAGCGAAGTGCCGTTGAATGAGCCTTTTTTAACGGTTGTGGTTGTTGTGCCTTCGCCGAGGAAATCGCCAACGGTTTCTCTTACAAGATTAATCTTTGCAAGTGCACCCATCTGAAGATTATTCAGGGCGGTAACGGTTGTTTTGCTGTAGCCGGGTTTTGCTGAAGCGGCGGTTGCGGCAGCCTGGTTATAAAGAGCAACGATTTCTGCCTTTGTTGCGGGAACAGCAGCCTTCCGGGTTGTTGTTTCAGCCTTTTTTGTTGTTGTTGCGGGTGCAACGGTAGTGGTTGCCTGAGTTGTGGGAGCAGCTGTTGTTGATATAATTTCTTCGGTTGTTTCTTCAGTTGTGCTTTCTTCGGTTGTTGATTCTTCCGCAATTTCGGTTAATGCGGTTGTTTCGGCAGCCTCGGTTGTGGCTTCGGGTGCTGCAGTTGTGGTTTCGGGTGCTGCGGTTGTGGTCTGCACCTCTTCGGGCTTGTCGCCGCAGGCGGCAAATGAAAGAATCATTGCAAGTGCCATAAGAACGGCAGCTGCTTTTTTGAAAATATTCATATCTGTTCTCCTTTAACTAATTGAAAGCGGCGGGAGCTTGCTCCCGCCGAACTTTTTGTTTTATCTTGCGTAGTCGCCAACCATCATCATATAGTTACCGATTTCTGCACCGAATTCGGGAGCACCGTCCATAATAAGCTTGCCTGTCTTTGTGAATTCAAGCATATCTGCTGTTCCCATAAGAATGCCGAGAGCACTGTCAAGGCTGTCAAATCTCATAGTGAAGAAGGGGAGTGCACGCTTATAAACGCCACGGCCTGCCTTTGATTTGCCTGCCTTGATGCGGATATAAGCCGAAATATCGGGATAATCGTTAACTGCCCAGGCATAAACTCTGTCGGGGCTCTTGAGAGTCCAGCCGTGAATTTCTTCGTGGCCCTGCTTGTTGAGTGTGCTGATACCGCTTGAAAGCAGATAGAAATAGCACTTAACAAGAAGCTTTTTATCCTCTTCTGCCTCGGGTGCCTCGGTAGCTGTAAGCATTGAGGACATTTTGAGCAGAGTCATCATAAATGCAAGGAAAACTGCGGGTTTCTTTGCAACGCCCTTCATTGCGGGAAGGGTTGAGGGTCCGATTTTTCCTTTGAAGAATGCGTTCATTGTTTCAATGCTCTTGAATTCAAGCTCAATGTGAGCATTGTCGGCAACCTTATCTGTGTGGCAAAGCCACTCGCCGCTGTTTACAACAAAGTGGGTTGCAAACTTTCCGTCGGGAGCGTCGGGGTCTTTGGCACTTACCTGAATAACCGCATGAGCGTGCTCAAATTTCTTTGCAAGCTTGGGGTCATCCATAGCAATGGTCTTGACAAGGGGCAGAACCGCACAAAGGAAAATTTTATTAGTCAATATATCTTCTCTCGAAGCCATATAAATCATTCCTTTCGGTTAGTTGTTTTAAAGGTTTGAATTGTTAATCACTATACACGACGGACAGAAAAAGAAAAATAATTTCAGAATTTGAGATTATTTTCGCTTTCGCAGTGAGGGAAGCGTATTTCTATACGTGACCGAACGAGAAAGTGAAAAGAACTCAAATTTATGCTTCGTCGTCCCAGTCGTCGTCGAGCTCGAAGTCCTTACCCATAACTTCACGAACTGCGGCAATGATACCGTTCTGGTCGATGCCGAGAGTTGACATAATATCTTCGTGAAGACCGATGGGAGCAAACTTATCGGGGATACCGAGCTGCTTGAATGCACAGCCCTTACCTGCTTCAACGATAACCTCTGCAACTGCTGAGCCGAGACCGCCGAGAATGTTGTGGTCTTCAGCGGTGATGATGCGGCGTGTTTCCATAACAGCCTTAACAATAGCTTCCTTATCGATGGGCTTGATTGTGTGCATATTAAGAACTCTTACCTTAAGACCGTCGTTAACCTCAAGGAACTTTGCTGCCTGATATGCCTGGAATACGCAGGAACCGCAAGCAATAATTGTTATATCCGAGCCTTCGTTGATTGTAACAGCCTTGCCAACCTCGAAGCCGTAATCGCTGGTTTCATAAAGAACACGGTCAAAGCCTCTGTTGATACGGATGTAATAAGGTCCGAAATTATCGTATGCAGCGTGAACTGCGTTGTAGGTTTCAAGTCCGTCTGCAGGGCAGATAACTGTGAGGTTGGGGATTGAACGGGCAACAGCCATATCGCAGATAGCGTGGTGAGTTGAACCCGCCTGACCGAAGGATGTGCCTGCGTGAGTAGCAATGATTTTTGCGTTAACGTTCTGATAGCAGATGTCGGTGTGAAGCTGGTCTGCACTTCTGAGAGAAGCGAAAACCGAGAAGGTTGAAAGGAAAGGAACAAGACCTGCTCTTGCCATACCTGCAGCCATACCGAACATATTCTGCTCTGCAATGCCTACATTAAAATATCTGTCGGGGAATTTCTCGCCGAACATACCGATTTTTGTTGATTTACCAAGGTCGGCTGTGAGAGCAACAACCTCAGGATGCTTTTCGCCAAGCTCACAGAGAGCCTTACCGTAAATTTCAGCCGTTGAGAAAGCGGTTGATTCGGTAGCGGTATATGTAAGTCCTCCTGCCATAATCAGATGCCCTCCTTTTCTGCACGAGCAACACGTGCTGCATAGTATTTTTCAAGGCTTGCCTTTGCAAGCTCATATTTCTCTTCGTTGAGTGCACCGTAGTGCCACTTATAATCGCCTTCCATATAATCAACGCCTGCACCCTTGATTGTGTCGGCAATAATCATAACGGGCTTATCCTTGATTGCAAGAGCTGTGTCGATAGCCTCTGAAAGAGCATTCATATCGTGACCGTCAACATTAAGAACCTCGAAGCCGAATGCTGCCCACTTATCTGCAAGCGGTTCAAGCTTCATAACTTCTTCTGTGGGGCCGTCAATCATACACTTGTTTCTGTCAACAAAAGCGATAAGGTTATCTGCCTTGAAATGAGCAGCAGCCATACCTGCTTCCCAGTTTGAGCCTTCGTCGCATTCGCCGTCGCCGAGGATACAGTAGGTCATATAATCCTTGCCGAGAACCTTTGCTGCAAGAGCAGTTCCGAGAGCGATTGAAAGACCGTGGCCGAGTGAGCCTGTTGAAGCGTCAATGCCCTTAACCTTGTTTGAGTCAAGATGAATACCCATTGTTGAGTTTGAAAGGTTGAAGGTTTTGAGCTTTTCTTTATCGTCAAATCCAATGTGGCAAACAAGGCTTGCAAGAGCAACGCCTGCGTGACCCTTACTGAGAATGAAGCGGTCTCTGTCTTCCCACTGGGGATTTGAAACATCATATTTCATATACTTGTAATAGAGAATGGTGAGCATATCCATAACGCTCATACCGCCGCCGATGTGAGCACTGCCTGCCCAGTAAGTGGTGTCAAGGCAAAGCTTACGAAGCTCATGAGCCTGCTTTTCAAGCTCGAGCCATTCCTGCTTGGTTAATGCCATAATATATTCCTCCTTAAAATTATCCTAATTCGGGGTGATTTTTGCGGACTGCCTTGAATGCATCTTCCGCAACCTCGATTGTGTGCTTGATGTCTTCGTCTGAAAGAGAAGCATTGATAAAGTGGTTATGATGGTTGGTCATATAAACGCCTCTCTTGACAACCTCTGCAATCCACTCCTGATGAAGCATAAGCGAATTATCATCCTTAAGCATCAGATAGAAGAGTGCGGGCTCGCCCGAAACGCTGAGGTTGAAGCCGTTATTTGCAGCGGCAGCCTTAAGACCGTCGGTAAGCATTGTGCCCTTTTCAAGGCAGAACTTGGGAAGGTCAATTTCTTTCATCTTGTTGATACAAGCGATAGCTGCTGCGAAGGGAACGGCACTCATCCAATAGCTGCCTGTGTATGAAAGGCCGCTGATTGAGCTCTTGAGCCAATCCTTGCCGCAAAGAGCCGATACGTTCCAGCCGTTTGCAAGAGCTTTACAGAAGCAGATAAGGTCAGCTTCAAAGCCGTAGTGATGGTCGGAGCCTGCAAGGTCAAGTCTGAAGCCGCAGCGAACATCGTCTACAATAAGAACAATGCCTTTTTCTGTGCAGAGCTTGCGAACCTTCTGCCAATAGCCTTCTGCGGGAAGAACATTATCAATGAAGTTGCCGTGCATATAGGGTGTTGAAATGAATGCAGCGATTTCGCCTTCGTTTTCTGCAACAACTCTTTCAAGCTGCTCGAAATCGTTCCAATCAACATAAAGATTATTTTTAACATCCTCGGGGAGAACACCGGGATAGTCAATCTTCTGGCACCAGGGAGCAACGCCGTGGTAATAACCGTTAACGAAGATAATCTTTTTTCTGTGTGTTGCAGCTCTTGCAGTCATAATAGCTGCTGTTGTTGTGTCGCCGCCGTTCTTTGCAAAGAATGCCCAGTCTGCCGAAGCAACGGTATCAACCATAAGCTCTGCAAACTCAATAATCTTTGTTGAGGGTGCGGTAACGCAGTTTTCAATTTTCATCTGCTCCATAACAGCCTTGTCAACATCGGGGTCGTTATAACCGAGAACGTTGGGGCCGTATGCACACATATAGTCTATGTATTTGTTTCCGTCAACATCCCAGAAATATGTGCCCTGAGCCTTCTGGCTGAAAAGGGGATATGCCGAAACGGGGATGCAGCAGCCCTCTGCGGGGCCCTGATGACCGTAAAGACCTGAGGGAATTACCTTTGCGGCTCTCTGAAAGAGCTCAGCACTTTTAGCGTGTGTATTGATTTTCATACTCATTTCAGAAACCTCCTTATGCAAGATACAGAGCAACTCTGTCAAGAATACGGTTAAGGTTATCGAGCATTGAAATCATACCTTTCATAACAATATCGCCCGAACCTACGCAAGCGATGGCGTTAACCTTGCCGTCAAACAAATCTCTTGCGAGCCTGATGCCCGAGAATTCCATAATTGCTCTGGGATTTTCGCAAGCCTTCTTGATGCCGAGAAGTCTGTGGTTATTAACTCTGATTGTTGCCGAGGGACCGTCCTTGATGCTGAAAGCGATTTCGCCGTCAACCATATGCTCGGCGGAGAATTTGCCGATTTCATCGTTGTTGCCTATCTGTGCGATTGCAACGGTGATTGTGTAAAGCATAAGTGTTGTGCTGATTCTGAAGAAATCCTCGTCTTCAAGGTCGGCAGGATCGGGTCTCATATATTTTGTGAGAAGATCGGTAAGCTTTGTGAAATCATTGAGGAGGAACTTGATGTGCTGGAAGCCCTTTGAGGGGATGGGTGTTGTTGTTCCGTCAATAAGTCCGTTGAATTTTTCGCATGAGCTGAAGGGGAGCTTAACATCGCACTTGTTGCAGCCCTGCTCCATTCTGCATCTGCCGTTTGCAAAGGTGATTGTTGCCTTGGGGCCGCCCTTCACGTCAAAGCCGATTGCAATGGGTTTTTTGTTTGTAAGCAGACTGCTTGCTTCGGGAGCGATCTCACAAAGGTTTTCGAGGGTTCCGAGAACGCCGTAAAGATTGATATAAGCCAAAGTTTTCTGATCAATCATTTCTGTTTCCTCCTTACATATAAATACAGTCAATTTATTTTAGCAAATCATTTGTCCAATGTCAACAAAATACAAACTATTTTTTTAAAATATAAAGCTAAAATATCCAAAATAAAAAACTGACAGCAAAATTTTGCTGTCAGTCGGATATGTTGTTATGAAATCTTGCAGAAATCTTCAATAAGCTTTGCAGCATTTGCAGCCGCAATCGGAAGAAATTCGCCGTAATCCATATGCGATGAGCCGTCGGCACAGTCGGAAACCGCACGCACAACGCCGAAAGGCACGCCGTTTGTGTAGCAAACCTGGGCGATGCTCGCACCCTCCATTTCGCAAACGATTGCATCAAAGCTTTCGGTTATGAATTTTTTCTTTTCGGCACTTGCGATAAACTGGTCGCCCGAAGCGATAACACCTTTTACGGATTTTATTCCGTCAAGCTTTTCAACGCACTGCGAGAGCTTTTCAACAACCGTTTTATCAGCGGGAATATTGACGATATTTATGCCCGAAATAAGACCTATGGGGTCACCTAGAGGCGAGGTATCCATATCGTGCTGCACAAGGCTTTCGGCTATTGCAATGTCGCATATGTTGAGCTTGCTGCTCAGGCTTCCTCCAACGCCCGTATTTATAATGCAGTCGGGTGAATAGGTGAGAATCATTGTTTGTGCACACATTGCGGCGGCAACCTTGCCTATGCCGCAGACCGCAACAACAATTTCTTTGCCGTGAAGACAGCCCTTTGCATATTCAACGCCGCTTATTGTTTTTGTTTCTTCAATTTCCATAAGCGATTTGATGGTTTCAACCTCTATTCGCATTGCACCGATAATACCAATCATAGCTTTACCTCAGACTTTCAATAAGTAATTGCACGGCAATTTTATCATAACGAAGCCTGAAAATCAATCTTATTAAAAAATTAGAAATAATTTTTATTAAAAATATTGCTTATATCAACAAAATATGGTAGAATGACTATGTTTTTATACATTATATATGACGGAGGGCGGAAGAATTGGAATCATACATAATAATTTTTCTTCTTGTTGCCGTGATTGTTCTGCTGATAATATTGCTTGCAAAGCAAAAAGATAACGGCAAAAATGAGCTTCCCTCAAAGCTTGACGGAATGAACGATAAAGTAACCGAGCTTTCACGCTCGCTTGGCTCGGAGTTTGAAAGAAGCCGCCGCGAAATGCAGCATTCCCAGAGCGAAATGAGAAACGAAACGGCACGCTCGATGAGCGAAATGAATTCAAAAATTGAAGGCTTGAAGCTCGAATATACCGAAAAGCACGCAATGCTCGAAAAAACGGTGAGCGAATCCTTCAACAGAATAAGAATAAATAATCTTGAGCAGTCGGAAAAACAGACTGCGGCACTCTCTCTTGCGGTTGATAAAATGAGAGAAAGCAACGAAAAGAAGCTTGAGCAAATGCGTCTTACCGTTGATGAAAAGCTCAACGAAACCCTTTCGCAAAGGCTCGACAGCTCATTCAAAACCGTTTCCGAAAGGCTTGAAAATGTTTATAAATCCCTCGGCGAAATGAAAGAGCTTTCAAACGGCGTTACGGCAAATGTAACATCGCTTAACAGAGTGCTCACCAATGTTAAGGCAAGAGGCACCTGGGCGGAGGTTCAGCTCGGTGCGATACTTGACCAGACAATTCCGGGTATGTATGAAACGAATTTTGCCTGCGACCCCGCATCAAAAGAAAGAGTTGAGTTTGCGGTCAAAATACCTTCGGGTGACGGCAATTCCAAAATGACATATCTGCCCATTGACTCAAAGTTCCCTATGGAGGATTATGTGAGGCTTTGCGATGCTGCCGACAGTGCAGACGCCGCAGCTCTTGATGCCGCAAGAAAGGCACTTGAAGCAAGAGTTCTCGGTGAAGCAAAAACGGTTGCAAAATATATCAATGTTCCCACCACAACACCCTATGCAATTCTTTATCTTGCAACCGAAGGTCTTTATGCAGAAATCGCATCCTCACGCTCGGGCATTGCGGAGAGAATACGCAGCGAATATAACATAATGCTTGCGGGACCCACAACGATTACGGCTCTTCTGAATTCGCTTTCGCTCGGCTTCAGAGCAGTTGCCATAAATGAAAAGGCAAACGAGGTCCGCCTGCTGCTTGCTGCCGCAAAGGTGCAGTATGATAAATTCGGCATTGTGCTCCAGAAGGCAAAGCAGAAGATAAACGAAGCGGGCAAATCTCTCGAAGAGGCGGATAAGAGAAATGAAATTATCCGCAAAAAGCTCAAAAAGGTTGAAGAAATCGACGGTATGAACGCCGATGATATACTTGGTTTAGATGAAACTTCAGATATATAAGGAGGACTTCCAATGAAAGATGTAAAAGAAATTCTTGCTCAGATGACCCTCGAAGAAAAAGCCGCTATGTGCGACGGTGCCGATTTCTGGCATCTCAAGGGAATGGAGAAATACGGCTTCCCTTCAATTATGGTTTGCGACGGCCCTCACGGACTTCGTAAAAAGGACTACAGCAAGAAGGGTGACAGCCTCTCAAACAGCGTGCCCGCAATCAGCTACCCCACAGCAGCAACAACCGCCGCTTCGTGGGACCCCGAACTTCTTTATCAGATGGGTGTTGCACTCGGTAAAAAGTGCCTTAAAGAAGAGGTTGGCGTGCTTCTCGGACCCGGCATCAATATGAAGAGATCGCCTCTTTGCGGCAGAAACTTTGAATATTTTTCGGAAGACCCCATCCTTGCAGGTGAGCTTGCGGCAAGCTTTATTCAGGGTGTTCAGTCAATGGGCGTGGGCACATCGCTCAAGCATTTCTGTGCAAACAGCCAGGAAACACGCAGAATGACCTGCGATTCCGTTGTTGACGAAAGAGCTCTGCGTGAAATCTATCTCACAGCATTTGAAATTGCGGTTAAGAAGGGCAAGCCCTGGACCGTAATGAATTCATATAACAAAATCAACGGCTTCCACGGCTCTGAAAACAAGCACACCCAGATTGAAATTCTTCGTGACGAGTGGGGCTTCGACGGCGTTGTTGTAAGCGACTGGGGTGCAGCGAATGACAGAGTGCTCGGTCTTAAAAACGGCAATGACCTTGAAATGCCCTCATCATCGGGCTCGGGTGCAAAGAAGATTGTTGATGCTGTAAGAAGCGGCGAGCTTGATGAGGCTGTTGTTAACGAGAGAGCAGAAAATGTTCTTAATCTTATTAAAAAGGCTGTTAACGGTGCACAGGCAAACTATCAGTATAACGACGCTGATGACCAGTCATTTGCAAGAAGAGTAGCCGCAGAGTCGATGGTTCTTCTTAAGAATAACGGCATTCTTCCTCTCAAGAAGAGCAGCAAGCTTGCTGTTATCGGTGAGCTCGCAAGAACTCCCAGATACCAGGGTGCAGGCTCTTCACATATTAATCCCACTCAGCTCGATAATGCTCTTGACGAAATGAAGAAGATTGGCTTCAATGTTGAGTTCGCTCAGGGTTATGAGCTTAAAAGGAGCAAGGCAAAGAAGAATTCCGAGCATCTTGCAGCGGCAATCGAGCTTGCAAAGAGATGCGAAACAGCCGTTGTGTTTGTTGGTCTTACCGATGAATACGAAGCAGAGGGCTTCGACAGATCGCATATGGATCTTCCCGAGTCACACAACAGACTTGTTGAAGAAATTCTCAAGGTTAACAAGAATGTTGTTGTTGTTCTTGCAGGCGGTTCACCCGTTGCACTTCCCTGGAATGACGGCGTGAGTGCACTTCTCAATTCCTACCTCGGCGGCCAGGCAGGTGCAGGTGCGGTTGCAGATATTCTTTCGGGTGCGGTTAACCCCAGCGGTAAGCTTCCCGAAACATATCCTATGTGCTATAACTGCACACCCGCAAAGAATAACTTCCCCGGCAACCCCGCAACCGTTGAATACCGTGAAAGCGTTTATATCGGCTACAGATATTACGAGAAAATCGGCAGACAGGTTCGTTACCCCTTCGGCTTCGGTCTTTCATACACAACATTTGAATATTCCGATATAAAGCTCAGCAAAACCGAAATGAACGATACCGATACTCTTGAAGTTTCGTTCAAGGTTAAGAATACCGGCGATGTTCCCGGTTATGAAATTGCACAGCTTTATGTTGCAGATAAAGAAAGCACAATCTACAGACCCGAGAAGGAGCTTAAAGGCTTCAAGAAAATCTGGCTCAATCCCGGTGAGCAGAAAGAAATCACCGTTGGTCTTTCAAAGAGAGCCTTTGCTTTCTATAATGTAAACATCAACGATTGGTGCGTTGAAAGCGGTGCATTTGATATTCTTGTTGGTGCTTCAAGTGCCGACATCAGACTTTCCGCAACGGTTAACGTTACAGCTCCCGCAGCAGATATTCCCGATTATTCGGCAGTTGCTCCCCTTTATTACACGGGCGAGGTTCAGAATATGCCCGCAGATCAGTTCGTTGCAGTTCTCGGCAGAGAGCTTCCCGCTACGGATTACGATAAGAACCGTAAGCTCGGCATTCAGGATACATTTGAAAGCTGCAGCCACACAAAGAACGGCAAGAGATTCTATAAGCTTCTTACAACCGTTATTCCTGCAGGCTTTGCTCAGGCAATCGCTCTTCAGACTCCGTTCCGTGATTTCATCAGTATGAGCGGCGGCGTAATGAGTGAAGATATGGCAAACGGTCTTGTTATGTGGATCAGCGGCGAAAAGGGCGGTATCCGCAAGATTCTCAAAGGTATTCCCGCAGCAATCAAGGGCATCGGTCCACTTCTTAAAAACATCTAAAACGCAAGGGCTCAGGAAACTGAGCCCTGAAAATATTTTTCAGGAGGATAAAAATGAAAAGCAGAATTTCATTAAAAATTATCAGCGTCGTGCTGGCGGTTGCTCTTGTTGTTGCAAGCATACCGATGATTGTAAGTGCGGATTCTTCATCAATCCGCTTCGGTGTTATCTCGGATATTCACTATTATCCGCAGGTGCTTAAAGGCGAAAAGGGCGAGGGCTGGCAGGAATTCCTTGCGAATAAGCATAAGGAATATGACGATCTGGATTCGCTTATTGAAAACGCACTTGACGGCGTTCTCCGCAATGCGGCTCAGGACGGTGCAACCTATGTGCTCATTCCCGGCGACCTCACAAAGGACGGCGAATATGAGGGTCACCTTGCACTTGCCGAAAAATTTGCGGCTTTTGAAAAGGAAACGGGCATTCCCGTTTTTGTTATTCCGGGCAACCACGATATAAATAACAGCAATGCGAGCAGCTTTGAAAATGATGTTGAAGAGCCCGCAAGAATAACAACTCCCGAAGAGTTCCGCGAGATATATGCGGATTTCGGCTATAATGAAGCAGACAGCGTTTTTGTTCCCGAAGAGGGCAAAAAGGGCGGTATGCTTTCATATTCAAAAGTGCTCGGCGATTATAAGCTTATTGCCATTGATACTTGTATGTATAGCGAGGATAACGGTGCCGAGGGCAACGAGCATATGACAGACGGCAGAATTGCCGACGGACTTCTTGACTGGATTCTTGCGGAATGTGAAAGTGCAGAAAAAGAAGGACTCACAGTTGTTGCAATGCAGCATCATAACCTTATTCCCCACACCGAAATCGAAGAAGCAACCTTCTGGCCGTTTGTTGTGCAGGAATGGCTCAAGATTGCCGATGCATATGCCGATGCGGGAATGCACTATGTTTTCACCGGTCACCTTCACTCAAACGATGTTGCTTCATATGTGAACGATAACGGTGAAGAAATTCACGATATTCTCACACCCACACTCTCGGGCTACCCCAATTATTATAAAATAGTTGATTTCGTTTCTGACGGAACAAACATAAAAATGAGCGAGCAGACTCTTGATGTTGATAAGTATCAGCCCGTTAAAAACGATGACGGAACCGTTTATGAAGCACCGTTCAAATACACTTATTCTTATGAAAGAACATTCGGTGAGGGCAGCGTTAAAGAGCTTCTTGACGGAATAATCCATCCGTTTATCACAGAGCTTTTCACTGAAATTCAGGCAGCAGGCGGTCTTGTTGATTACCTTGCAACAAAAAATCTTGACCTTGAAAAAATAATCATTGATGCCCTGGGCACAAACGGTCTTGCCATAGGCAATATGGATATTCTCACCGTCAGCAGCAATGTTATGGGCTTTATCAACGACCTCGGCTCGCAGATTGATAATGTTTATATCAATGATGTTGAGGGCACTCTTGCAAAGATAGACACAATTCTCAACAAGCTTCTTTCATTTGAGGTATCGGAGAAGCCCTGCAACCTTCTTAACGAAAAGCTCGGCTATCCTCTTACGGGCAAGGGCTGCACAATCGGCGAGCTTGCTTCGAGCGTTATGCTTCTTCACTATGCCGGCGATGAAAATATTGAAAACTATCCTTATATCACCGATATTCTTGAAAGATTTGACAGCGGCGAGCTTGCAGAAGAATTTTTCAATCTTCTTCGTGAGGTTGTTGTAACAGACCTTGTTCAGAATGAAATTCTTGCAAACCTTGATTTCAATCCCGGTGAGCTTTTCCCCGCAGGCACGCTTTTCAGAATTCTCGGTCTTGTGCTTCAGGGTGCAACAGAAGTGCTTCTCGGCGGCGATAACAGCTTTATAAATCTTATTGATTCCGTTCTTTCAATTCCCCTGATTCCCGAGGAATACAGCTCAATCGATGCAATCATCGACCACCTTGCAGGCGAATATATAACCTTCAGCCAGTTTGAAGCCTGGGGCTACACAATTTCGTGGATGCTCGGCAGCTTCTTCCTTGATGACAGCACGGATAATAACGTAACCCTTACATATAACGGACCCGTTGAGGTTGAGGCAACGCAGGATAATTACAGACTTCCCGCACAGCAGGTTGTTAATTTCGGCGAGGATTCATCAACTGAAATGACCGTTACCTGGCTCACAAAATACAGCCTTACGGCTTCGGATATTGAACTTTTGCCCTACAGCGAAAACCCCGTATTTACGGGTGAGCCTACCGTTGACAGCCGTGTTGATGCTTCGAGCGAAACCGTTCAGAGAAGCTATCCCGGTGCAGACCTCGGCATTTTCAGCCTTCTTCCTTACACGATTGATTATACGCAGCACACAGTTAAGCTCAGCGGACTTGAACCCGGCACAAAATACTGCTACCGTGTGGGCGATGCCGAAAAAGGCTGGTGGAGCGAAGCGGGCGTTCTTGAAACCGCAGGCGGAAATGCAGATGATGCGTTCACATTCTTCTATGTAACTGACCCGCAGGCACAGAGAAAAGACCAATTTGAAAGATTTGCGGAAGTTATCGAAACTGCAAGAGAAGCTCATCCCGAGGGCAAGTTCATTGTTTCTGCGGGCGACCAGGTTGATGCGGGCGAGCACGTTAAGCATTGGAGCTATCTGCTCAATTCAACAACGGCTCTTCTTGACCTTCCCTTTATGCCAACATCGGGCAACCACGAGGATGCCGAGGCGGCTGTATCAAGCGTGTTCACTCTTCCGAATGTTCCCGAGCAGGATGAGGAAAGCGGCGTTTATTATTCATATGATTATAACGGCGTTCACTTCACCGTTCTCAACACAAACGATATTGAGGATGACAAGCTCGGAAAAGAGCAGCTTGAATGGCTTAAAAATGATGTTAAGAACAGCGACGCACAGTGGAAAATAGTTGTGCTCCACAAGGCTCTTTATTCAAACGGCTCTCACTACGATGACGGTGATGTTGAGGGTATGAGAAAGCAGCTCGGTGCACTTCTTCCCTATCTCGGAGTTGACCTTGTGCTTCAGGGTCACGACCACGTTTATTTAAGAACAGATGCTCTCAATGCAAATGCGGTTGTTCCTTCAAAAACAGAGAATGTTACCTATAACGGTCTTGATTATGAAATGAAAATTAATCCCAGAGGCACAGTTTATTCAATCTGCGGCACCTCGGGCGTTAAGATTTACAAAACCAAGGATGTTGAAGCAACCGATAAATCCTTCCCCAGAGCAGAGGCTATTGTTGACAGCGAATATTCAATGTTCTCCGCAATAACCGTTGAAGGCAACGAGCTTTATTATAATGCTTATCAGGTTGTTGACGGCGAAGCGAAGAGAGTTGACAGCTTTGCTCTTTCAAAAACAAAGGAAGCTCCCTCCGATAAAATCAAGAATGAAAAGCTTGATGATTTGATTGCCGATTTCCTTTCGGATTTCAATGTAAGTGCACTCTGGAAAATAGTGAACTTTGTTCTTGATGTTTTCGGCAAGGTGTTCAGCCTTATTTCAAAAGCATTCTAAATGAAAATGCCCCGTACGGATTTCCGTACGGGGCTTATATTATATATTACATTATATATATCAGTTCTTAAGGCTCTGCATCGGTGCGGGAATTCTGCCGCCTCTTGAAATGAATTTGGCGGGGGAATAGGTTGAAAGAGGCATTACGGGGCCGCTTCCGAGAAGTCCGCCGAAGTTCAGTTCTTCGCCAACCTGCTTGCCGATAGCGGGAATAACTCTGACTGCGGTTGTTTTTGAGTTAACCATACCGATTGCGGCTTCATCGGCAATGATTGCCGAGATAACCTCTGCGGGTGTGTCGCCGGGAATGTTAATCATATCAAGACCAACCGAGCAAACCGCTGTCATCGCTTCAAGCTTTGTTATTGTTAATGCACCGCATCTTGCCGCATCAATCATACCCGCATCTTCCGTAACGGGAATGAAAGCACCCGAAAGACCGCCAACGTGTGATGATGCCATAACGCCGCCTTTTTTAACTGCATCGTTAAGGAGTGCAAGTGCGGCGGTTGTGCCGTGGCAGCCGCAGCATTCAAGACCCATTTCTTCAAGAATATGGGCAACCGAATCGCCGATTGCGGGTGTGGGAGCAAGCGAAAGGTCAACAATGCCGAAGGGCACGCCGAGTCTGTGTGTTGCTTCGCTTGCAACAAGCTGACCCATACGGGTGATTTTGAATGCGGTTTTCTTTATTATATCTGCAACGGCGGTGAGGTCGCAGTCGCCCGCCTTTGCAAGGGCGGCTCTTACAACACCGGGGCCCGAAACGCCAACATTGATAACGCAGTCGGGCTCGCCCGCACCGTGGAATGCACCTGCCATAAACGGGTTATCCTCGGGAGCGTTGCAGAAAACAACAAGCTTTGCGGGGCCTATGCAGTCGCGGTCGGCTGTCAGTTCAGCACTTTTTCTCACAACCTTGCCCATAAGTGCAACGGCATCCATATTGATGCCCGCCTTTGTTGAGCCGATGTTTACCGATGAGCATATGTGGTCGGTAACGCTCAGAGCCTCGGGTATTGCTTCGATAAGCTCCTTATCACCGGGGCCGAAGCCCTTCTGAACAAGGGCGGAAAAACCGCCGAGGAAGTTAACTCCGCAGGTAACGGCTGCTCTTTCAAGCGTTTTTGCAAGCTTAACTGCATCCGTATCCTCGCAGGAAGCAAGAATCATTGCTGCGGGAGTAACGGAAATTCTTTTGTTTATAATGGGTATGCCGAATTCCTTTTCAATCTGCTCGCCCGTTTTAACAAGGTCCTTTGCGTAGCGTGTGATTTTGTCATATACTCTTTGGCACATAACGTCAACATCGCTGTGGCAGCAGTCGAGAAGCGAAATACCCATTGTTATTGTTCTCACATCCAGGTGTTCATCCTGAATCATAGTTATTGTTTCAAGAATATCTCTTGCGTTGAGCACGGCATTTCACCTCACTTAAATGGTGTGCATTGCGTTGAAGATGTCTTCGTGCATAGCATGAATTGAGAGGCCCATCTCTGTGCCCGTTTTTGTGAGCATATCCGAAAATTCGGTGAAGGGAATATCTGATTTTTCAATATCAACCATCATTATCATTGCAAACATATCCTGAAGAATTGACTGTGTAACTTCAAGAACGTTGATGTTATGGTTTGAGCATTCTGTTGAAATTTTTGCAAGAATACCAACCATATCCTTGCCTATAACTGTGATAACTGCTCTCATACTGTCCTCCGTTAAATATCCAAAGTTTTAATTATATCGTCAACAACGAAATCTGCGGCTGTTCCGGGATTTTCTTTTTTGGTGAAAAGGCAGCCGTAAACGCCCGCATTTTTGCCCGATAAAACGTCTATTTCTCTGTCGCCAATCATAACGGTTTCGCTTTTATCAAGATTATATTCCTTGCAAATCCACTCAACCGCATCGGGTGCGGGCTTTGCGGGGAAACCGTTTGAAGAGTCAACAAAGGCGGTGAAATACTTTGCAATTCCGCATTCGTTAAGATAATGCTGTGAGGTTTCGTTTCCTCTGTGGGTATAGAGAAAATGGCGGCAGCCTCTTTCTGAAAGAAGCTTTATTGTTTTAACCGTGTTTTCAAAGGGCACGGCAATGGGGCGAAGAGAATAATCGTGTTCATATTTTCTGAAAACTTCTTTTTCTTCTTCGGTTGTGCCGTAATGCTCAAAGCAATCGGCAAAGGTGATTTCGAGCAAAGCTTTTGCTTCGTCATAATCGGCATCCTTGCCGTAATCACGCATCATTTTAAGAAAAGCCGAGGTTATGTGCGGATAGCTGTCAAACAGCATACCGTCAAAATCCCAGATATAGTTTTTCATAATCAGTCCTCAAATCCGTTGGGGTTCTGCGACTGCCAACGCCAGGAATCCTCACACATTTCTTCAATGCCTCTTGTTGCTTCCCAGCCGAGCTCTGCCTTTGCCTTTGAGGGGTCTGAATAGCAGGTTGCAATATCGCCGGGTCTTCTGGGTGCAACAACATATTTAACGGGTTTTTCGCTTGCTTTTTCAAATGCCTTCACAACATCGAGCACGCTGTAGCCGTTACCCGTTCCGAGATTATAGGTGTAGCAGCCCTTTTCGCCGAGAATTTTTTCAACGGCCTTGATGTGGCCGAGTGCAAGGTCAACAACGTGGATGTAGTCGCGAACGCCAGTTCCGTCGGGTGTGTCATAGTCGTCGCCGAAAACATTGAGAAATTCTCTTCTGCCGATGGCAACCTGAGCAATATAGGGAACAAGGTTGTTGGGGATACCGTTGGGGTCTTCACCGATTCTGCCGCTTTTGTGAGCACCGATGGGGTTGAAATAACGAAGAAGGCAAACGCTCCACTCCTCGTCGGAAGCACAGGTATCCTTAAGTATTCTTTCAATATAAAGCTTTGTTGTGCCGTAGGGGTTTGTTGTTTTGCCCTCGGGCATATCCTCCTTGAGAGGTGAGGGGTTCTCGCTGCCGTAAACTGTTGCGGATGAGCTGAAAACCATCTTTTTGCAGCCTGCAGCCTTCATAGCTTCGCAAAGGATAACGGTGCCGCCGATGTTGTTATCATAATATTCAAGCGGTTTTGCACAGCTTTCGCCAACTGCTTTAAGACCTGCAAAGTGAATAACGGCATCGATTTTGTTTTCTGCAAATATTTTATCAAGACCTTCACGGTCACGGATGTCGCAGTTATAGAACTTAACATCCTTGCCCGTAATTTCTTTAACACGATTTATGCTTTCGCTCTTGCTGTTGCAGAGATTATCGAGTATAATGGTATCATAACCCGCATTAAGAAGCTCAACGCAGGTGTGGGAGCCGATGAAACCGGCACCGCCCGTTACAAGAATAGACATAGGTTTAACCTCCATTATTTTATATACAATAATATTATATTGATATTTCGGCAAAAATCAACGGAAGTGTTGCCAATATTTCAGCAAAAGGAAGTGTATTTTTTGTTCAGCTATGAGAATTTGAAGAAGGATGAAGAGATAATCGCATATATAAAGGCGGCAAACGATGTTCTGGGTGAAATCGGATATACCGAGCACGGGCTTGCCCACGCCGTTAAAGCGGGAACGGATGCAAGCGGAATTCTTGAAGCTCTGGGCTACGATGAGAAAATCTGCGAGCTTGCGAAAATTGCGGGTCTGCTTCACGATATAGGCAACACCGTTAACCGCTGCGACCACGCACAAAGCGGTGCTTTCCTCGCTTTTGAGCTTCTGCGTGCAAGAGGATTTTCGGTTTCCGATGTTATAGCGGTAACAACCGCAATCGGCCACCACGATGAAAAAACCGCCGCACCCGTAACGCCCATTGCCGCCGCACTAATTCTTGCGGATAAAAGCGATGTGCGAACAACAAGAGTGCGAAGCAAAAAGACGGTTAAAACCGATATTCACGACAGAGTAAACTACGCTGTTTTCAGCTCGGATATTTCGGTGATGCCCGAAGAAAAAATGATTTGCTTAACAATAAAAATCGACACCGCTGTTTGCCCCGTTATGGAATATTTTGAAATATTCCTTGAAAGAATGGTTCTCTGCAAAAAATCCGCCGCATATCTCGGCTGCGATTTTGAGCTTATTATTAACGATACGAGGTTGCTGTGATGTATAACTTAACCGATATAGGAACAATAAAGGATATTCTTGCCCGCCACGGCTTTCATTTTTCAAAGGCACTGGGTCAGAATTTTATAGTCAATCCGTCTGTCTGCCCGAGAATGGCTGAGGAAAGCGGAATCGATAAAAACTGCGGAGTAATCGAAATCGGTGCAGGCATAGGTGTTCTTACTGCGGAGCTTGCAAAAAGAGCAAAAAAGGTTGTCTGCATTGAGCTTGACACAAGGCTGTTGCCTATTCTTGATGAAACTCTTGCGGATTTTGACAATATTGAAATAATCAATCAGGATGTGCTCAAAACAGACCTTGCGGCACTTATCAAAGAAAAATTTGAGGGTATGCCCGTTTATGTTTGTGCAAACCTTCCGTATTACATAACCTCGCCCGTCATTATGGCTCTTCTCGAAAGCAAGCTGCCGATTGAAGCCGTAACGGTAATGGTTCAGAAGGAGGCGGCACAAAGAATCTGTGCCCCCGTAGGAAGCCGCCTTTCGGGTGCGGTAACGGTTGCGGTTGATTATTATGCAGATGCTAATAAGCTTTTCGATGTTTCGGCAGGCTCGTTTATGCCTGCACCGAAGGTTGACAGCTGCGTTATAAAAATGGATATAAGAAAACAGCCCGAAATTCAGATAAGCGATGAAAAGCTTTTCTTCAGAATAGTTCACGCCGCCTTCGGTCAGAGAAGAAAAACAGCTTCAAACTCAATAAGCTCGGGCACGGGAATACCCAAGGATATTGTTATAAAGGCGATTGAAGAATGCGGATTCGAGCCGTCTGTGAGAGCAGAAACTCTTAAAATGCAGGATTTGGCTCTTTTGTGCGAAAAAACGGGTGAATTGCTGAAAAACAGTTAATTTTCCTTGACAAAAAAATAACTATAAGTTAATATCAAAGAGATAGAGGTGCGAAAGTTAAGAGTATTTTTCCGTGCAGGGAAATCGCGGAGAACGAAAGGAGCTTTCGCCGAGGTGAATGCGTGCTTGCCCGAGGCGGCATTTGCCGGGACGTTGCAGAATATGCAACGTACTGTCACGGTTGTGGAGCGCTATCTGAAATCTTTGATATAACATTGATTTTTGCTTCGATATGCAGCCGTGTATATCGGAGCTTATTTTTTTGGAGGTATTCTAATGACAAACAAGAAAAAGCTTGCGGCTCTGCTTTTTGTTTTTGCTCTTGTTGCGGCTATGTTCACAACAATGGGCTTTGCAACAGAAGATGCAGCTCCCGCAGCAGACGGTGAAGCAGTTCTTCTTATGGCAGCTCCCGCAGAAAGCAACACAATTTCCGTTGATGTAGACGGCGAAGTAACAGAATATGACCTTTCCGATGCGGATTCGGCTCACGCTTATGTTGATGCTTATGCGGATAATCTCGGCAGCGACCCCGATTTCAAAACCAATATAGCAACAGCTATTGCAAAGGTTCGTGAATCAATCGGCTCATATGCTTCAATTCTCGCTCTTCTTCCTCCCGTAATCGCTATCGTTCTTGCACTTATCACCAAGGAAGTTTATTCTTCACTTATTATCGGTATTATTGCAGGCGGCTTTATCTTTGCGGGCGGCAACTTTGAAACAGCTATAAACCACGTTCTGTTTGACGGCTTCGTTGCAAGCCTTTCAGACAGCTACAATATGGGTATCATCATCTTCCTTGTTCTTCTCGGAGCACTTGTTTCAATGATGAACAAGGCAGGCGGCTCGGCAGCCTTCGGCAGATGGGCTTCAAAGCACATCAAGTCAAGAGTAGGTGCTCAGCTTGCAACCATTCTTCTCGGATGCCTTATCTTTATTGACGACTATTTCAACTGTCTCACGGTTGGCTCGGTTATGCGTCCCGTTTGCGATGAAAAGAAGGTTTCAAGAGCAAAGCTTTCATATCTTATCGACGCTACCGCAGCACCCGTTTGCATCATCGCTCCCATTTCTTCGTGGGCAGCGGCAGTTGCAGGTTTCGCAAGAGGTGCAGGTGCAGAAAGCGGCATCAGCCTCTTCATTCAGGCAATCCCCTATAACTTCTACGCACTTTTCACAATCCTTATGATGGTTATGATTGCTGTTATGAAGATTGATTACGGTCCGATGAAGCTTCACGAAAGAAACGCACTTGAAAAAGGCGACCTTTTCACAATGGGTGACATTGTATCGGCAAATGATGAAGATGCTAACCCCAAGGGTAAGGTTATTGACCTTGTTCTTCCCGTTGTTGTTCTTATCATTGCCTGCGTATTCGGTATGATTTATTCAGGCGGCTTCTTTGAGGGTGAAAGCTTTATCAATGCTTTCTCAAATTCAGATGCTTCCGTTGGTCTTGTTATCGGTTCGGCAATCGCAATCGTATTTGCGGTTATCTATTTCCTTGTAAGAAGAGTTATCAAATTCAAGGATATTATGGGTTCAATTCCCGATGGCTTCAAGGCAATGGTTCCCGCTATCCTTATTCTTACCTGTGCATGGACTCTCAAGGCTATGACAGATTCACTCGGTGCAAAGATTTATATTTCACAGCTTGTTGAAGGCAGTGCAGGTGCTTTCCAGATGCTTCTTCCTGCAATCATCTTCATAATTGCTGTTGGTCTTTCATTTGCAACGGGCACATCGTGGGGCACCTTCGGTATCCTTATCCCCATCGTTCTCAGCGTATTTGAAGCAACTAATCCCCTCACAATCGTTGCTATTTCCGCTTGTATGGCAGGTGCTGTTTGCGGCGACCACTGCTCACCCATTTCAGACACAACGATTATGGCTTCGGCAGGTGCACAGTGCAACCATATCAACCACGTTTCAACCCAGCTTCCCTATGCACTCACAGTTGCTGTAATCTCGTTTGTAACATATGTTGTTGCAGGTCTTCTTGCTCCTTCGGGTTTTGCAATCGTTGCTCTTCCCGTTGGTATTGTTCTCACAATCGGAACTCTTCTTGTTATCAAGGCAGCAGCAAAGAAAAAGGCATAATTGAATTTTTTCACCGCCTCAGCTTCGGTTGAGGCGGTTTTTATGTTGATTTCGCATTATCATAATGTTATAATTATATAGTAAGAAATTTTAAGGAACGGTGGAAAATGAGAAAAGTAATAAACATAAACGAAAACTGGGAATTCATAAAAGAAAATATTGTTGAAGAGGTTAATCTGCCCCATTGCTGGAACGGCGTTGACGGTCAGGGAGCGAGCGAAAAATATTACAGAGGCAGATGCGTTTACAGAAAAACCATCCCCGCATATGAGGGCAGAACCTTTATTGAAATAAACGGTGCAAGCATTGTGTGTGAGGTGTTTATCAACGGTGCGTTTGTGGGCAGACACGAAAACGGGTATTCGATGTTCCGCTTTGATATAACCGATTATCTGCGTAACGGCAAAAATCTGCTTGAAATTGCGGTTGATAACAGCGCAAACGAATTTCTTTATCCCGAAATGGCGGATTTCACCTTCTACGGCGGTCTTTACCGTGATGTAAATATTATCTGCGAGGTTTCCGAAAGCCGTTTTGCTCTTCTTGATAAAAGCCGCTGCGGTGTGTATGTTACCTCACGCACCGACGGCACGGTTTTTGTTAAAAGCGTTATCGAGGGTGAAGCCGAAAACCTTGTTAAAGAGTTCGTGATTTCTGATGCAGAGGGCAATGAGGTTGCATCTGCCGTTACGGATAAAGATACGGCAAAGCTTGAAATCGAAAATCCCGTTATATGGAACGGAATGCAGAATCCTTATCTTTACACCCTTGTTGCAAGACTTATCAAAGACGGCGAGATTATCGATGAGGTAAGCGACAGATTCGGCATACGCAGATTTTATTTTGATAACGAAAACGGCTTCTTCCTCAACGGTGAGCATCTGAAATTAAAGGGTGTTTCAAGGCATCAGGATTGGGAAAACATCGGCTATGCCCTCACCGAAAAGGAGCACGCAGCGGATATATCTTTAATTAAAGAGGTCGGAGCAAATTCAATCCGCCTTGCTCATTATCAGCACGATTCAAAATTCTATGATATGTGCGATGAAACGGGATTCCTCGTATGGGCGGAAATTCCCGTTATTTCAAGATTCAGCAAAAAGAAGCAGCCTCAGGCAAAGCTTATGCTTGAAGAGCTTATCCGTCAGAATTATAACCACCCCTCAATTTTCTGCTGGGGCATTGCAAATGAAATTTCAATAGCGGGCGGTGCGGGTGCACTTTACAGAGGCATAGAGGAGCTTAATTCAATCGCTCATAAGCTTGATGAAACCCGACCCACAGCCTGTGCTCAGGTAACCTTCAGCTCAAACACTAATCCGCTTAACGATATTACCGATATTCTCGGATACAATCAGTATTATGGCTGGTATGTTCAGACGGTTAATGAAATTGATAATTGGCTTGACCGTTTCCATGCCGAAAGACCCGAGCTCAAACTGTCAATTACCGAATACGGTGCGGAGGCTGTAACAACGCTTCATTCCGCAAACCCCGTTCAGGGCGATTACACCGAAGAATATCAGTCGGTTTTTCACGAGCATTATATAAAAGCAATCAATGAGCGTGACTGGCTCTGGGGCTCGTATGTTTGGAATATGTTTGACTTCGGTTCGGCAATCCGTAACGAGGGCGGAGTAAGAGGCAGAAACAATAAAGGTCTTGTCACCATTGACCGAAAAATCAAAAAGGATGCGTTCTATGCATATAAAGCTTACTGGTCGGATGAAAAGTTTGTTCATATAGCAGGCGAACGCTTTGTTGACCGACCCACGGGCGAACAGAAAATCAAGGTTTATTCAAACTGCGATAAATTGACCCTTACCGTCAACGGTGAAAAAACAGAACTTTCGGGAGAAAAAGTTTATGAGGTTGATGCCGTAATCAACGAGGGTGAAAATATTATCGTTGCAAAATCGGGCAAGCTTAATCACAAAATAAAGATTAACGGCACGGATATTCCCAATCCCGATTACAGTCTGGGTGAGGGTCAGCAGAGTTTTGTCCGCAACTGGTTTGACGCCAACGATGAGATTGACCCCGATAAGCTTTCGCTCAATGACACTCTCGGCGATATTCTCGAAAATCCCGAGGTTAAAAATCTGATTAAGAATCAGACGGGCAAGGAGTTTAATATCCCCGGGCTGAAACAAATCGGTAGGCTTCCGCTTAAACCTATTGCCAACCTTGCAAAGAAATCAAAGAAGGCAAGCGGTTATGTTTCCCTTGCAAATCAATTCCTTCAAACAATAGATAAGAAGAAGTAATAATGAACGATGCAACACCCCCTAACAAGCCAAGCACTGCTTGGCTTGTTTTCTGCTCTTGTTTGAAACACACGGAAGCGTTGAGAAGAAGGGAGAAAAAAGGGTAAAAAAGGTGTTGACAATTAGGTGGGGGTTGTGATATATTATTCGAGCACCCGCAAGACAGGGTGCCGCACATTGAAAATTAAACAACGAAGAAAAAGAACAAAACCCTTGAAAAATTTTTTTGAGAGTACTTCAAAGTACAACAGTAATTCTTGTGAAGAACGAGAATGATAAGTCAGTGAAAACTGATTGAGCGATTAAGCTCTGAAAATGATTTGAACGCTCAGATGAGCGTTTAGATATAATTTTTAGAGAGTTTGATCCTGGCTCAGGATGAACGCTGGCGGCGTGCCTAACACATGCAAG
>CALGRR010000006.1 GCA_937880805.1 uncultured Clostridia bacterium | reverse complement strand
CAAAAGCCAAGATACTGCTTCTATCGGTATCTTGGCTTTTTAATATGCGTTTTAATCGCCTGTATATAGATAATATATCTCTTATTACAGGATTGTATATCTCGTTTAATGAGAGATGCTATTTCTGTATAATATTATAAATAGACAAAATACAACAGGCGGTGAGCTTACACGGTGTTTTCACGCTTCCAAAGCCAACCTCAAAACCCACTTTGTTAACAGCACTCAACTGGATGTCAAGTGCAAGGGAACGCTTGAGAAAGTCAGAAAAGAAAGCACTATCCATTGAAGAAAAAATGGAAGAAATCAGACTTGCTAACCGAGCAAAGTGGTTGCTTATTGATGAACTGAAAATGAGCGAACCCGATACTCACCGTTATATTGAAAAACAAGCAATGGATCGCTGCGTATCAAAGCGTGAGGTTGCGGAGAAAATCATAAAAACATACGAATAATCCCCGGAACGTTATAATATGCACGGGTCCGTAAAAAAACAGGCAACGCAAAAACATCCTCCTATGGCAGAATTAAGATATCTACCATCGGAGAAATTTTTATACTCAGAAGTTACAGATGCTTTAATAAAAGGGTCAATGGAGATAGCAAGTTGAAAATTCATATAAAACCGAAACTTATTCCTGGTCCTTATTTCTGTGAAAAGATGTGCAAATATATGCAAAAATTAGGATGTGTTTAAATCTTGAAACCGTTGAAAAATAAGGCCATGTGACGTGATGCGCAACGATTCGTGAGGTCTTCTCAAGCTTTCAAGTCTCGCCACTCGGACCATAGTGAGTATTCATAAGGGATTAGTTTTATCCAAACAACTCTCTGTATTGAACAGGGTAATATCCTGTGTGTTGTTTAAAACGTCTTATGAAATTCGGATAGTCGTTGAATCCGCATTCCGTGCATATCTGCAGCACGGTCATGTCTGTGTGCTCAAGCAGTTTTTTTGCATATTCAAAGCGCATATTGTTCAGATAAACTTTGAAGTTTATTCCTTTTTCTGCCTTGAATAGCCGTGAAAAATATGTGGGTGCAAGTGCAACCTCGTTGGCAACATCTTCAAGTTTAAGCTCATTTCTGAAATTGTTGAGAACATATAACTCCGCTTTGTTTATTGCGGAAAGTTCCCTGATTGGTTCGTCATCTGAAGTTTCCTTTTTAAGTTTTGCAATAATGGCGTTGAGCAACATTTCGGAAAAATCCTTATCATTTATATTGTTGCAGAGTTCGTTAAGCAAAACTTCAAAGCAAAGTTTGGTTTCTCTGCTTACTTTCAGAAACACCGGCGAGTTTTTTGTGAGGCTCTGCAGAAAAGTCTGATTGCAGATATCGCCCGAGAACATAACATTATAAAGTTCGGCATCCTTGATATCCACATAGTGAAAGTCAAGCGGAGTCAAGAAAAACAAATTGCCCGGTTCTATTTCATATTCGGTTCCGTCAACCGTATATGTACCGTTGCCCGAAACAATAAACTCCAGCTCATAAAAATCGTGAAAATGCGTTTCTATAAAAGTGTTTTCTTGCTTTTTGGTTGCACTGAGGTAGCCGTTTTCTATAAATCTGCTCTTTGTATATTTCTGCATAAGCCCACTTCCTTTTGCTCTATTTTAACTTGTCTGATAATAAAAATCAATACAAAGGCAAAAAAAGACAATGCAGGATTCTGACATGCAAAGTATAATAAAATCATAATCAATGGAACGTATTAGACAGGAGGTGTCAGTTATTAAATTTATTGGTATCGACATTGGCGGAACCAAATGCGCAGTGGTTTCGGGCAATGATGCGGGTGAAGTTATACAAAAGGAAAAAGTCCCAACAAAGGATTGCAAAAACACTATTGATAAGATAATCAAAATTGCAAAAACGATGGGCAAATGTGATGCTATAGGTATAAGTTGCGGAGGCCCGTTGGACTCTAAAAACGGAATAATAAAATCACCGCCTAATCTTCCCGGATGGGATAATATTAAAATAGTAGATGTGCTAAAAAACGAATTCAATGTTCCTGTCTTTTTAAGAAATGATGCAGATGCATGCAGTCTTGCAGAATGGAAATTCGGAGCAGGAAGAGGGACACAGAATATGATATTTCTTACTTTTGGCACGGGTCTTGGTGCGGGACTCATCTTGAATGGCAAACTGTACACCGGTGCTTGTGATATGGCAGGCGAAGTAGGTCATATAAGGCTTTCTGATTATGGACCGGTCGGTTACGGAAAAGCAGGTTCATTTGAAGGATTCTGTTCCGGCGGCGGTATAGCTCAAATAGGAAAAACCATTGCAAAAGAAAACCAACAAATGGGCCATCCTGTAAGTTTTTCGGGTGATGAAATAACAGCCAAATCTATCGCTGATATCGCTATATTAGGCGATGAAAGTGCATTGGAAGTATACAAGCAGTGTGCACATATGTTAGGTCGAGGTCTTTCAGTGCTGATTGATATACTCAACCCCGAAAAGATAATTCTTGGAAGCATATTTCAACGCAGCGAAGAATTATTACGAGCAGAAATGGAAAAGGTTATTGCAAAAGAAACTCTTCCTCAATCGCGCAATGTTTGCAAAATAGTTCCTGCAGAGCTTGGTGAATCACTTGGAGATGTTGCTGCTTTGTGTGTAGCGGTTTGCGGAATAAAAGGAGAAATATGAATGGAAAAGCTAATGGTACGCTATCCTGCTCTTAAGTCCTGCGAGAGTAAAATTAAAAATACTCTTGAACTTATGATAAAAACATACGAACAAGGCGGAAAGATACTTATATGCGGCAACGGGGGCAGTGCGGCAGATTGTGAACATATTGTAGGCGAACTCATGAAAGGTTTTCATTTGAAGCGACCTGTTTCCGATGAACGCATACCGGAAGAACTCCGCAAAGGTTTGCAAGGAGCTTTACCGGCAATATCTTTACCAAGCCAGATATCCGTGCTCTCCGCTTATGTTAATGATGCAGATCCTGAGATGATGTATGCACAGCTTGTATATGGATACGCATGCAAAAATGATCTTGTTATAGGTATTTCAACTTCAGGGAATTCTGCAAATATAATCAATGCCCTGACCGTTGCAAAATCACTTGGCGTAAAGACCGTTGCTTTGACAGGTGAAAAGCCAAGCAAATTGATGGAGCTGTGCGATGTTACAATAAATGTTCCGAGCTGCGAAACTTATGAAGTGCAGGAATATCACTTGCCTGTTTATCACTATCTGTGTGCATCTCTTGAAAAACATTTTTTCTCAAAATAAAAATGGTTTCATAAAAAGGAGATTGAAAGATGAAGAAAAAGTTCCACCTCATTGCAAACGCTCACCTTGACCCCGTCTGGCAATGGCGTGTCCCTGAAGGACTGTCGCTTGTTAAATCCACTTTTCGCTCCGCACTTGACAGAATGAACGAATTTCCCGATTACACATTCACAAGTGCATGTGCAAGCTACTATAAATGGATAAAACTCAACGAGCCTGAAATGTTCGAAGAAATAAAGCAAAGAGTAAAAGAAGGCAGATGGGCAATTGTTGGCGGTATGTGGGTGCAACCCGATTGCAACATTCCGTCGGGTGAGGCATTCTGCCGTCATATGCTCTATTCACAAAAGTTTTTCAAAGAGAATTTCGGATTCATCGTAAAAACGGGATACAATGTTGACTCATTCGGACATAACGGTATGTTGCCTCAGCTGCTGAAAAAATCAGGAATAGACAATTACATTTATCAGCGACCTGACAACCGTACAGAAAAACCTAATCTTCCGTTTGATGATCTGCATTATTGGCAAAGCCCTGACGGAAGTGTTATCAATGCTTTCCGTGTTCCTGACGGATACGGCGGAGATGTTCACGAGCAGCGCCTTGTTGACCACTATTACAACAAAAATCAGCCGATGATGGTGCTTTTTGGTGTCGGTAATCACGGTGGCGGACCTTCAAAGGAGCACCTTAAAAACGCTGAAAAGCTTATCTGTAACGGTGATTTCAAATATTCCACCCCCGATACTTATTTTGAAGAAGCACAGGGCACTGAAATGCCGCTTGTAAACGAGGATTTGCAGCACCACGCAAGCGGTTGCTACAGCGCAAACAGCAGAATTAAAAACATCAACCGCAGGGCAGAAACAGAGCTTGTAACGGCTGAAAAACTGGATGTTCTTGCTAATATAATGACGGGTTCTGCTTTGCATAACAAGCAGATTGAAGCCGCATGGGAACGGGTTATGTTCAATCAGTTCCACGATATCCTTGCTGGCTGTTCAGTAAAAGAAGCATATTTTGATGCAGAAAATTCTTACGGTTACGCTCGTGAAACAGCTCTTGATGTAAACACCTTTGCTGCACAGCGTATAACTTGGAGAATCAAGACTACCGATTTTCTTGACGCTGACGATTCTGAAATGAGAGGCAGAATGTGGTATAAAGAGGGCGAAGGCTCACCAATGGTTGTGTTTAACCCTCATTCTTTTGCTGTTAAATCTATTGCGCAGTTCGGTTCGCAGTACATTTCAAAGGTTCTTGATTCAAAGGGTAATGAAGTCCCGTTCCAGCTTGTGCGTGCTTCATATACCGACGGTGAGCATCTTTACAAGTGCATTTTTGAAGCAGATGTTCCTGCTTACGGTTACGCTGTATATTATCTTTATCACAAAGATAACAACGATGAAAAACCCTTCGAGTCACATCTTACTGCAACAGAAAACAGCCTTGAAAACAGTAAGGTCAGATTTGTTTTTGATAAAGAAACAGGTGCAGTTTCTTCTTGTATATTAAAAGAAAGCAACACCGAATTTGCCGAAGGTCTGCTTGGCAGAGCAGTTGTTTGCGACGATTTTGCCAACGATACATGGGGACACAGAGTTTTTGATTATAATATTGATATAGGTCAGTTTGGCGAAGGTACTCTTGAGATTGTTGAAAACGGTCCTGTCAGGGTAACCGTCAAATCCGTTGTAAAATACGGCAATTCCGTACTGACAAGATACTACTCGCTTTATGACGATAGCGATAAGCTTACAGTCAGAACAGTTCTTGATCTTGATGAGCAGTATAAATCCGTCAAGCTTTCGTTCAAAGCGGATGTAAACAATTCAACCGTCACATATTCCATACCTTATGGCTTTATTGAAAAGGATGCAAACGGTCAGGAAGAGCCTTCACACGCATGGTGCGATATATGCGATGAAACCGGTAAGGGTCTCGGACTTCTGAACACAGGCAAATACAGTTTCTGTTCAATCGGTAATGATCTGCGTATGATGATTGCACGAAGCTGTGCATACCTTGACCACTTCGGTCAGCATATGCGTGACGGTGAAATGGAATTTCTTGATAAGGGCGAGCAGGAATTTACCTATGAAATCGTTCCTCATATTCAGAAGGTCAATTCCGAACTATTCAAAGCATCGGAAGTTCTTAACAATCCGCTTCAGACACATCAGGAAACACACCACGGCGGAAATCTACCTCAGATTTATTCTGCACTTGACGTTGATAAAGAAAATATTGTTGTCACTTCAATCAAGTCTGCAGAAAACGGCAACGGTATCATCATGCGTATTGTTGAAACAAACGGCACTGCAACCGATGCTACGGTTGATTTTACTGCTCTTAACACAAAATTCTCAATGAGCTGGAAACCGCAGGAAATCAAAACCGTCAGAATTACTCCCTACGGAAAAGCTGTCGAATGTATGATAACCGAATAAAAACGAACAAGCCCGTTGACTTACTGTCAGCGGGCTTGTTATAGTCATTTTGATTTTATTTGTCACTGCATAATTACAACAAAATTAGTTGAGAACCGTCCTTTGCAACATAATTCTTTTGCACACCGAGTTCTTCCATCCACGCGCGAACCTCAAGCGTTTGCAGATTTCCGTTTCTGTTGTCCCATACCCACGAAGGAGTCGGCCAAAGACAGATTTCAGGAGAAACAGCTTCATAGAAATCCCTGTCGCAACCGCCTTGTCCGTGGTGAGCCATTTTGCAGATATCGCTCTTCAGCATATCGGAGTTCCCCCAATTTTTCAGAATTTTCTGTCCTGATTTGACACCGCTGTCACCGGTGAACATCACGCTTTTGCCTCCGAGCTCCATACGGAAAACAAGAGAGGAATCATTACAACCGGCAAATGCGGAATCAAAAGAATACAGAACAGTGAACTTCGCAGTGCCGACATTGAGTATATCACCCTCATACAGAACCTGCTCTTTTTCTTCAAACAAAGGTTGCAAACGTGCATAATCGTGAAGTATTCTGTCTGCTTCTTCATCAGTGTCTGAATAAAAATCTATCGGTGCAAAATTTACATAAACCTTATCAAAGGTTAATGCATCACCATAATTTTCAATTACATTCAGGAAAACCTCACAATGATCATCGTGAGGATGGGTAAGAAACCAAGCATCAATATGCGGCTTTCTTTCACCTGTTGCTTGTCTGAGATATTCAAGAAAATAATCCGTTTCGGAAGTCATTCCGCCATCAATTACGATAACCTTTCCATCGTCTGTTGTGATGATAAAGCTGTCGCCAATCGTGTCTGTTACCGATTTCAGCATATGGATTGCATTGACATTTTTTGTGTTCTGCACACCCTCTGATTTCACTTCAAAAAAGATATCAATCTGATTCCATAGTTCAACAATTCTGTCAGCGATATTTTCAAAGAAGGATGTAAAACGGTTGATGAAATCATCTGCGGCGACGGTAGCGAGTTGTGTTGTTTTTGCTGCTGAAACAGGAAATGCCGATGTAAACAGCATGGCAAGCACTAAAATGAAACTGAGAATGGCTTTTCTTTTCATTTTTACAGACTCCTTTGTATGTTGTTAATTCAGATATAAGTTTATTGATTGAAATTATATCACACAATCATTCAAAAATCCACTTAAATAATTGACACATTTTTTTAAAATATGTTATACTTGATATAAATTCCATATATTATTGGAGAGGATATTATGAATTCATTTTTTGCTTCGCTTTTAAGTGTTATAACAAGCGTTCTCATTGCTCTCGGGGTTATGCAACCTCCCGGACCAACTGTGGGATTTACAGACCTTGCGAACAGGGATTATAACTATGAAGCACAATACATACAGCCTGATGCATCAAAATATGTGAAAATTACCGTCCCTGATACCGGCTTCGATGTTTACGCTCCCACCGAAGGTAAGTCATCAGGCTACAGATATGGTGCATCAATTATTACAAATGCAGACGGCAGTATTGATATGTGGACTGCCGGACCCGGCGACAAAGATCAGTGGGACTGGATTTTTTACACTCATTCTCCCGATGGCGGTAAAAATTGGACAAAGGAACAGGTTGTGCTTACACCCACACCAGGTTCTGACGACTTTTATTCCTGCTGTGACCCCGGTGTTATAAAAATCGGTGAGTATTATTATATAGGCTACACATCAACCGTTAATTCAAAAGGCATTGAAAATAATGTTTTTGTTGCACGAAGCTTGAATCCTGCAGGTCCTTATGAAAAATGGAACGGAAACGGTTGGGGCGGCAAGCCTGAATCTATCGTTACATATAACGGTGATGTTACCACCTTCGGAGCAGGTGAGCCGAGCTTCATAGTTGTGAAGGATAAGCTTTACATTTACTACACATGGAAAGACGGCGCACTTAATCAGACAAGACTTTCCGTTGCAGATGCAACAGACGAAAACTGGCCAGCAACAATGGAATATCAAGGAGTGGCAATTAATCATGTTCTCCCCTCTGAAGATTCTTCCGACGTAAAATACATTGAAGATTACGGCAAATTTGTTGCAATAAACACTGTTAACAGGTTTTCAGAGGACAGTTCAATAGGTGTTTATATTTCAGATGACGGACTCAATTTTAAAATTTCCTGCTTTATGAAAGTCAACACAAGCCATTGTTGTCACAACGCAGGTATTTCATCAAGAGCAAACGGACACATTCTGCTTGAGGATGATGTTTTTATTGTATACGCATACGGCGATATATGGGCACTTTGGGCAACAAGAATGCATAAGGTAGACATTTCAATTATTGATTCTCCGGATTTGTATGAATACGATAATGGTACAAATGTAAAAACAGAAACAGTGTTTAGAGAAGCCAAAGAATACTTTGATCCGATTACCATAACTGTACGTCCCCACGAATACGAACTTAAATTGGGCGAAATTGGCGAATTTGCAAAATTATACAAGGTCAATGACGCTCTGGAAAGAGAAAGAATTTATCTGAACATCAAGTTCAGCGATTACGATAAAGATGTTATTTCTGTATACGGAACATATATCATCCCAAAATCGGCAGGTCAGATGTATGTAACAGCCGAGTGGAACGGTTTTACCACGCAATTCCTTGTTACGGTAAAATGATACGGATGATATAAAAGAAGATATTATGAGAATTATTCAGAAAAGAGAATAAAAGCAACCAAGCCCACTGACAATGAGTCAACGGGCTTATTTGCTTTTATTTTGATTTTTATTTGTTACAGCATAATTACAACAGAATCAGCTGAGAACCGTCTTTTGCAACATAATTCTTTTGAACACCGAGTTCGTCCATCCATGCACGAACCTCCAATGTTTGAAGGTTACCGTTTCTGTTGTCCCATACCAATGAAGGCGTTTGCCATAGGTTGTCCAACCCGGTGCAAAAATAAAATCACCGATTCTTTTTCCGTTGATATATGCTTCATAAGAGCCGAGCGCAGAACAGAAAAGTGTTGCCTTACCGATTGCTTTTTCGGGCTTTATAGCCTTGATGAAAACGGGAACGACTGTACCGAAATCTGCATTTTCTTTAATGAATTTTGCGTTTTTAATCGTATTCATTTAATCACCTGTATTTTTAAACCGATGTTGATTTTTATTGATATTGATAATATAATTATTTGTGTTGAGTTTTATTTTACTACGCTTGATTGTTTGTTGCAATAAAAAACAATGGCATAGCAAAAAAAGACAATAATAAAACAAAAAGAAACAATGAAATG
Source organism: uncultured Clostridia bacterium (assembly GCA_937880805.1). Lineage (GTDB taxonomy): Bacteria > Bacillota > Clostridia > Oscillospirales > Acutalibacteraceae > CAG-177. Next base: position 8,427 of record CALGRR010000006.1, on the reverse strand, counting down.
TTTTGTTCCAAAAGCTACAATAAAACAAAAAACCTATGCAAAAAACAAGGAGTGATACCTATGGTAGAACAAATGATTGACAAAAATTTATGGCTGTACCGTAACAGAGCGATTATGGAAACGTTCCCCATTGATGCATGGCAGTACAGAATTTTTGATTATGCGGACAGGGAAACATATATTCCTCTTACAGATTGGGCAGATTATACTGATACCATTACATTCTGCGACCATAAAACATGTATGATGAAAACTGTATTCACACCTAAAAAGCCGCAGGAACACCAGTCAGCTTATCTTGAACTGAGATTGCCCTGCAACTGCGAAGCATTTGTTTCAATTGACGGAAAACGCTTTGCAGGTGTTGACAACGGTGAACAACGCTGCAGGGTTTACCTTGAAGACTCAATGTACGACAGAGAAATTGCCATTGAGCTTGAAATATATGCCTGTACCTTCTGCAATGATGAAAGAATGGTAAGACCTGTTGAAAATCCTCAGTATGTTATTGCAGATAAAGCAATTGCAGATTTTTCATATACTATGGATTTTGTCCGCGACCTTATAAAGTACATCAAGAATGATTACACGAAAGCCAAGGTCAACACTTTGTTTGAAAATACAATCCGTAAAAGCGACAATTCCCTTGACTACACCCAATTTCTTGAAAATATTATCGCAATTCACAAGGAATTGCTTGACGGATTAAAAGAATTGAAGCTGTCAAACGATGACTGTATCGTTGACTGCGTTGCTTCTACTCATATTGACGTTGCGTGGCTGTGGCGTTTCAAGGATACAATCCGCAAATCAGGCCGTTCTGCACTTAATCAGCTCCGACTTATGGACAGATACGATGAATTTGAGTTTTCGCTTTCACAGCCCTCGGTCTATAACTATATCAAGGAAGTTTATCCTGATGTTTTTGAGCAAATCCGTCAGCGTGTGAAGGAAGATAAATGGCATCTTGTAGGCCCTATGTGGGTTGAATCAGACCTTAATATTTCAGGTGCAGAATCACTTGTAAGAGAGTTTCTTTACGGACATCAGTTCTTCAAAGAAGAATTCGGCAAAACAAGTGATGTCTGCTGGATTCCCGATTCTTTCGGTTTTCCCGCATCACTTCCGCAGATTTTCACAAAATGCGGAATGAAAAGCTTCTACACAACCAAGGTGCGTTGGCAGAATGCCAATGAATTTCCCTATAATGCTTTTATCTGGGAAGGTATTGATGGAAGTAATCTTTACGCAACAGTACCTATCACAAAAGATTGCTACAACAACTCAATTGACTGTGAAAATATCAGCCTTGTTTCAGATAAGCTTCAGCAAAAAGAAACATGGGACCACGTTCTTCTGTCCTATGGCTACGGTGACGGCGGTGGCGGTGTAACCGATGAAATGCTTAAGAATTACCGTCTGCTTCAGACAGTTCCCGGTATGCCTGAGGTAAAAATCAGAAAAGCAGAGGACTATTTCACTGAACTTGACAAAAAGCGTGAAAATCTTCCTGTGTGGAAAGGGGAGCTCTCGGTCGAAACACATCAGGGCACATATACAACTATTGCCGATGTAAAACGCAACAACCGTTACATTGAAATGGCATTTCGCAGACTTGACTTGCTTTCAGTTCTTGCAAAGCTCAAGGGTAAGGATGCAGGATATGATGAAATTGTAAAGCATTGGAAGGATCTGCTTCTTTGCCAGTTCCACGATGTTCTTCCCGGCAGCTCTATAGATACAGTTTATGATGATGCAGAAAAAATCTACAAAGAGCTTTTTGTATTCGCAGAGAAAAAAGAAAAAGAGCTTGTCACTGATACTCTTTGCGATGATGCACAGGACAAGGTTACAGTTTATAACCCAAACTCATTTGTCGGCAGTGCATACGTAAAGGTTGACAAAAAGTATGAAAGCTGTGCACTTACGGACGGAGAAAACACATCAAATGTTATTACAGATGCAGACGGTAACTGTATTTTATATGTAAAAAATCTTGCAGGCTTCAGTGCAAGAACATATCACAAAACTTCAGTTGTACATACTGAAAAAGCAATTACAGCAAACAAGGAAAACGGAAAAATCAGCATTGAAACGCCCTTCTTTACATTCATTATCCGTGAGGACGGTACTCTCGGCGATTTCTATGACAAGCGTGCAGATAGGTTTGTCGGTGACAACCTTAACAACCTTGTTACATATAAGGACGGTCCCGAACATGAGGATGCATGGAATATTGATGACGGATACAAAATGCGTCCTGTTGATATGAATTGGCAGAATGAAATTACGCTTGTTGATATAAATGACGAGCGTGTGACGGTAAGGGTTACTAAAAAGCATAACAACACCGTTCTTACTCAGGATATTATTGCGTATGCAAACATTACAAGGGTTGACGTAGTTTCTCACGTTGATTGGCAGGAAAAATATAAAATTCTTCAGGCATCTTTCCCTGTAAATGTGGTTTCTGCTCATGCAAGCTACGAAATTGCTTACGGCATTACAAAACGTAACACCCATCCGAACACACCTGCCGAAAAATGGAAGCACGAATTTGCTGCTCACCGTTTCACAGATTTGTTAGATGATGTTTACGGTGTTGCAATTATCAACGACTGCAAATACGGTCACAATGTTATTGACAACGATATGACTATAACTCTTATGCGCAACGTTGACAATCCTACACGCTTCCGTGATACAGGTGAACACGATTTTGCATATTCAATCTATCCTCATATGGGTGGTTTATCGGCAGGTAAGGTTGCTCAGGAAGCATATCTTTTCAATTCTCCTTTTGTTGTGTTTGAAGGCGAAAGTAATGAAAAGCCTGTTGTTACTCTTTCAAATGAAGGTCTTATCGTTGATTGTATCAAGCCTGCTGAAGACGGCAACGGATATATCGTGCGTGTTTATGAGCCTTACGGTATTCCCGGAAAAACTGTTATGAATGTTACACACGACGCAAAAATCACTGAGGTTTCACCCCTTGAAGAGTATATCGGAGAATGTTCCGGAGAAATCACATATAAGCCATTTGAATTCAGGACATTCCGCATAATCTGCTCAACATAATGATTTCAAGAACTGTCTGCACCAATATTTCCTGCAGCACTTAATTCCGCCTTCTGTTTTTACAAATGCAGAAGACGGAATTGTACTTTTTATTTGGTTTTTCTTTAGTTATAAAATTTGGAGTCCGATTCAAACTTTAACCATATCGAAATATTTTTATTTAAATATAATTTCGTTATTAATAATTTTTCTAACCCTTGCATTAATGTTCTGCATAGCAGTAGCCATGCTTTTTCGACAGTCTGAAAAGCTCGTCAAAAGACGAGCTTTTCTTGATAAATTATATCTTGCAGGAAATCCTGCGCCAAAAAGACGGCGTTGTTTGTTCTAACAAAATTCTAACAAACGGACAAAAAATGAGTTTTTGCATGAATCCAAGCATATCAACACTTGCAGAAATTGGCCTTTTGGTTTGTTGAACTGAACTTTTGTCAGGAAATTCTGCAAGGTTCCACCAACTGGAATGCAATTCCACTATCTGAGTGTCCCTACGAACCAAAAGGTCAGGGGTTCGAATCCCTTACAGCGCGCCAAGAAAAAGAGCAAATTCCTTTTGGAGTTTGTTCTTTTTTGTTTGCAGTTTTTAAGAGGGATTCGAAGGACGAGCGGCACAGAGCAACAGTCCGGTGGACTGTTGTGACCGCGAGCGACCAAACGCCCGCAGGCGTGCGAGTCGAATCCCTTACAGCGCGCCATCTCGAGTGTTCATAACGGATTCAAGTTGTGAACACTCGATTTTTTTATTTCAGTTATATTTTCGAGCAGGTGTTATGCCTGCTCTTTTTGTTTGCTACGGACAGTTTTTTATTTCAACTTCGGATGAAACAACGGGATAGTTTATTGGGATAGCTGCAATGCAGCGCAAGGGTAAAACCCTTGTTTAAAATCTTTGATTTTTCATTACATATACATTCCGTGAGGATATGTATAGAAGTGCGCCCTTCGGGATTATCCGTATATTTTCGGTATTTATTTTGCTATGTTTTTACCATATTTCATATTCACACCTCCTTTCGATTTTAGGCATAAGAAAACCGCTTCACAAAAAGTGAAACGGGTTGATTAAATGTATTAACTTTTTATTATTTCTAAAACTGATTTAATTATTATCAATATATATTCATCCCTTATATTCTTGGTTTCATTAAGCTCCCTGCTATTAAGAAAACAGCAGGGAGCTTTTAGATTAAAAGACTTTATATGGCATTAATCATGCCACTCTTTAATTCCTTCAGTTGCAGCAATTCTAATTAAAGTTTCGCCATACACATATTCTCTTGGATCTTGTGAGTTAGTATTTTTTATTTGGGAATATAATGTTATTGCACGTATTCCTAATTCATCAGATGAGAAAGAGTTTTGTGTTTCAACTACAACAGAAATTCCATAAACTCCTTTTGATGTAAAAATATCATAGCTTTGATTATTTTGGGATATAGAATTACCTCTGCCATCACTTTCAGAATAAGCACCTAACCTTTCCCAGGTAATACTTTCAATATCACCTTCGATATAGGAAAGCATAGTGTTTATTTCATCAGTAAGGTTGGAATAATTGTCTTTAATATTTTTACACATAACGGCTTCCATTGCAGATGCATCCTTGTTTTCAACTGCATAAATTACTGCTTCTGCAACTTCTTCATTGCTGATAGTCTTTTTCTCTCCGAAAAACGGAAAGATTGTCATTAAGATAGACATAATGAATGCGATAATTCTTTCTAACATATTATTTTACCTCCCAAAAATTATGTTGATTTGAATTTGCGATAAGGTAATTATAGCATATTTGCAGAGAAAAACAAGCAACTTTAGTTTACATTCTTAAAAATATAAGGTGTAAAGCTAAAATTTAATACTAAGTCAAAACCATTTTATCACTTTTCTTTGCTTTTATTTATACTGTGCTTCTTCGCATATTCGCTCAATCCGTTTCTGCGTTCTTCCGAATACGGTGCGGTGAGTCTGAAACTCAATCTGCCTTTGAGAATTTCAAAAAGCAGTCCGCCGTGTTCATCATCGTCTGTAAGTTTGCAACAGTCGGGATACTGCTCGCTGAATTCTGAAAGTCTGTTTCTCAAATCCGTATTGTGTGTCCGCACATCAATGATGTCACTTTCTTCGTTGAATCCGTTATGAACACTCGTACCAATTAAGAACCGTAACTTTTGTTATGGTTCTTAATTTTTTAAGCAAGGGATTCAAAAGCCCGTTAAAAAAACAAAAACAGCGAATCATCGTTTGGTGATTCGCTGTTGCTTTTTTAATTATTTAAATCCGCCGCCGAGAACGATGTTGTATTTCCAATCATACCGTTCTGATTATTTTTAATCTTAACGGCGGCATTGTTATAACGAAACATTAAAATTCCGTGTGCTCATTCGATAAAATGCGGTATTATACGGAAAATTTTTCAACAAACTCTATGATAGGTGTATTGTCGTCCAGCCCGTGGGGATGGTGCGCACAGTTTGCTTTGCCGATGGAAACAATTGTTCCGCCGTTTTTCCGATAATACTTTTCAAGAACAGCACCGTTTTCTTCGTAAGGAACAGTGTTATCGGAATCTCCGTACACCAGTATAACGGGAATTCTGTTCTCCAGAAGAATTTGCATTTTATCAATGGGATGCTCTCTGTAGCAGATAAGCTGCGACAAATCCATACCGGTTGCCTCTATAAATTCCGGCAGCATTTCATCATTTGCTTTTCCGAAGCCGGCGGGGCACGAAAGGAGATTCATCACCGGAGCATCAAGATAAAGAGCTGAAACACATTCCGGGTATTTTGCTGCAAATTTGCTTGCTATCAGTCCGCCGCAGCTCATACCGACGGGAACACATTTTTTATATAAGCCGTATTCTTCCGATAAATATGAGGCAAAACGCTTTTTTAAATCAAGGTCTTCATCAAGACACCAACGGGTAACATTTTCTATAAAGGCAAGATGCCACCCCTTTTTCACCATTTCAATTTCAAATTCCGGAAAAGCACCGAAATATTCAGTTTTCAACAACCAGTTTTTGTTTTCGTTTGCCTTTTCGGGAAAAACAAGAACAGCTTCTCTTCCTTCAAACAGAAAATCAAGTCGCTTAAAGCCATTCCAGATTGATTCAGTCATTCAGCCACCGCCTTTATTGAATTATTGCTCATTTTTGATATTCTTTTGTTACAACAATCTTCCGGACACAGTATTTATATGTATTTTTCAATAGCTTTTTGTAATTCCTCTTTAATAATCTGATGTCCTTCGATAGTGGGATGAATGCCGTCAGCGGTCCAATAACCTGTGTTGCCGTCAGCGGATAATTCGTCAAATCTGTTCTGAAGCGGAACGAAGTCGAAATCATATTTTTCTGCAATTTGCTTTGATATTTCAGCCATTTTTCTTACTTCGGAATTAAAATCATTCCATAATTCTTTTGTGCAGGAGCCTTTCAGAATAAAAGGTTCTAAAATTATAATTTTAATTTCGGGCAAGCTTTCTTTGATTTCATCGATGAGCATCTCATAAATCATTCTGAATTTTTTCGGGCTGACACCGCAGTTCATAGTAAGTTCGTGAGAAACATCGTTGACGCCTATAAGAATTGACATATAATCGGGTTTTAAATTTATTATATCTTCCTTGATTCTCGCATAAACATCTGTAATTCTGTCTCCGCTTTTGCCTCGATTAATGAATTTGATTTTATCTTTGTTGTTCTTTTTAAATTCAGAAGCTGTAAAAAACGCATATCCGCAGCCTAAGCCGGAATTTATCTGCTCCTCATCATCTCTGTTTGCATCTGTTATTGAATCACCCTGAAATAAAAATATTTTCATATTTATCTCTCCATATATTATGCGGACCCTGATATATAGAGTCCGCAATTAAAAATTATTTAACGATGAACTGTGAATCCGCGATTTCAGCGATTTCTTCTGCTGTGGTTGCATTCTTCATCTTTTCTGCAACCTTGCTTCTTCTTTCGCGAAGCTCGGCATACATAAGGTCACGCTTTTCTGCTGTAATGGGATAGAAAAGCTTGGGAACGATGCCGAGAGCACCTGTGATGCGGGGAATACCCGTGCCAAGAGCAAAAATCCACCATTTTGTTCTGTCACTCTGTGTTCCGATAGTAGCACCCTGAACGTAACCGATACCCTTAAGAATGAGGCTGTTGATACTGCCCATAACTGCCATCTGAAGCTTTGCGATTGTTGTTTGTGCAACACCGAGCATAGCTTCTGCACGGTAGCCATTCTTCCATTCGCAGTAGTCCATTGTTTCGTTGCCTATTTCTGCGGGAATAACTCGTCTTAAGCCGTAAACACACATTTCGAAGATTTCTTCAATACCCATCATCGGCAGAATAATATGCTTTTTCTGGAAGTTGTTATTGATTGAACCTAGGCCGAAAACAGTCAACCACAGGAAGTCAGTCCAGGCATCTTCGAAAATCCACAGAGCCTTTGTTGAAAATCTCTTTCTGAGGGGCTCAACAAAGCTGTAGCTGATAAACTTAACCGGGAAAGCGGGAATACCGACAATGGTTTTCCAGGTGATAGAGCCGATAACATCAATATAGAAGTTCGCTCGGCCTGTGCCGACAGAGAAACCGTTGAAAAAGTTTGAAAGCACGCAAATAAACATAGGCTTATTTGTAACAATAGCCTTCAAGCCCTGGATTACGCTCGGCTTCTTGATTGTCTGAGCAACTCTTTCTCTTGTGTTGAGGAAGAAATAAAGGCAGAAGAGAGCTCCGAGAACTGCAAACGAAACACCGAAGCCTGCGAAAAGCTTGGGAAGCTTTATTTTAATCTTATCATTAATAACAAGGTCATAGATAATACCGAAAACCTGCTTCGGAACATCTTCAACAAAGTGTGACATCAGATTAGCCGTCGCAATAAGCCTCGAACGGTCCAATGGCTCGGGCGTTATCGTGGAGCCGAAGCCCGCACGGGAAATGGAGGTGAAGGTGTTGGCGGTTTCGGTGATGATTGACATTGCGAAATAGAAAATCCATTTCGGAAGGTAATCCCCCGGTGTATCAGGGAAGATAAAGGGAATCAGCCAATACCATAATCCCAGAAGTGTGAGGGGAAGCTGACCGAGGAGAAGGTAAGGTCTGAATTTGCCCCAACGGGTTCTGGTCTTTTCAACAATAACACCGATAAAGGTGTCGTTGAAGGTATCCCAGACGGTTGCAACAATGTTCTGAATTGCGAGATAGCTGAAATCAATTTTAACAACATCATATATGTATCTGTCTTTGAAATCATTGATGTTCAGGCTCTGAGCAGTATCCTCAAGAACATAGGCAACAGTTTCTTTCACGCCCACAAACCGTCTGTTTTTAAGAAG
>CALGRR010000005.1 GCA_937880805.1 uncultured Clostridia bacterium | reverse complement strand
CAACCCCTTTTAGGGGTTAGTCAAACCACCGGTTCAACCGGTGGTTTGTGATTTTATTTACTCGTATTCATCGAATTTCTGTAAACAACGAAACGGCAATAGAGATATTCGGTAACAAGATTTATTGCCATTGTTCCGATTTCAATAACATAATCGTTCACGCCGAGCTCTGCAAGCTCGTGACCCCACCAGGTTGAGAGGGGAGTGAATACGCAATAGAAAAGTGCAACCTTGAGCATTGCAACGGGAACGTTTGCGGCAGATTTAAAGGTGAATTTGCGGTTGAAGGTGAAATTCCATAAAACAGAGAGAACAAGTGAAGGCAGATAGCACCACATATATTCAAGCTCCGTGAGCTCGGTGAGCAGGGTGAAGGATATAATCTGAATAAGCCCTGCGGATGCAGAGAAAAGTGCAAATTTGATAATCTGAATAATATTCTGCTTTTTTGTAAGCTTTGTTTCGTTTGACATATTATTACTTCCTTTCTGCACAAACAAGAGCAGCCACACGGCAGGCTCTCTTATATGCCTCGGTAAAATAGTGTTCGGCACTCATTTCGGAATAAGCATCGTTTTCGTGTCGGTTTGGTTTGCTTATTCTTGAAAGCTCAAAATTCAGTTCACCCACAAAGCCGTGCTTAACAAGTCTTTCGGCAACGCCTTTCCAATCGGTTATTCCGTCAAACGGCAGCAGATGCAGGTCATCGTGCCAGGTAATTCTGCCTTCAAAATCTCTTATGCCGAGATTATCGTTAAGGTGAGTGCAAAGCAGCTTGCCGCCGTAGAGAGCCATCATATCTTCGCCGTGATTGTAGCAAAGCTCGTGCCCCGTATCCCAGCAGAATCCAACGCTTTTTTCGCTTTTCAAGCTGTCAAAAAGGGCTTTCAGATATTGCTCGCCTTCTGTGTTTTCGAGTGCAAAATTAATGCCAAGCTCGGTTGCACGAACCGCAACGGCACCGAATCTTTCAATGCCCGTTTGTATGTCAATCAATTCTTCGTCGGGCTCCATACCGAGAAATGCGTGAGTTACCATTGTCGGAATTTCGTAGCGTGCACAGATTTCAAGCATATCAAGCATTTCGCACATTGCAACGTCACCGATTCCGGCGGGGTTCCACATATCATCGCTCTTGTTGAACGGTGCGTGAAAAGAGGGGATTATCATATTTTCATCTCTTCCGATTTTTACAAGCTCATCAATCTGTGAATTTCTTGAAGAATTATCAAGCGAAAAACCGTCAAATCCGATTTTCTTTAACAGCAGAATTTGTTCCTGTTCAGGTATTCCGTGCCCCTGGCTTAAACTGAGCGTGAGTTTTTGGCGATACATATAAACCCTCTTTTCTGTTTTATCTTTATTAAATGGTAAATCAAATTTTGCAAAATGTCAATTAAAATACGGTAATTGACGAAAATAATGCGGTGTGTTAAAATTATAAAAGAATATAAAGAAAAAGGTGAGCTTATGGGTAAAATAGTTGCCGTTGGCGGCGGAAGATACAGCGATAATGAGGTTTTGCCGATTTTTGAGCATATCGTTAAAATGTGCGGCAAGAAAAATCCGTCTGTTTTATTTGTTCCCACTGCGGGCTTTGATGATATTAACGGCGATGAGCATATTTTCAGGCTCTTTATCGGCTTGGGCTGCTCGGTTTCGGCGTTGCTGCTGACTGATGAAACATTAACAAACAGCGAAATCGAAGAAAAGATTCTTTCCTGCGATATTGTTTATGCGGGCGGCGGAAATCTTAAATTTCTTATGGATATATGGCAAAAAACCGGTGCCGATAAAGCTTTTATAAAGGCTTATGAAAAGGGCATCATTCTTTCGGGCTACAGCTCGGGTGCAATGTGCTGGTTTGAAGAGGGCTATGACGATTGCGGCGAAAATCACGAATTTATGTTTGTTGACTGCCTCGGATTGCTTCCCTATTGCAACTGCCCCCACTTCGAGAGCGATTATTGGCAGAGCTTCGCACAGGCAATAAAAAGCAGAAGCCGTTCGGGAATAGCCTGCGATGACGGGGCGGCACTTGTTTTTGATGACGGAAAATATTATATCCTTCAGGGTAACGACGGCGGAGAGGTTACGTTTTTTGATAAAAACAAAGGCTTTGAGCCTGAATTGTTTGCGTGAGATACTTATAATAAGGATATATATTTTATTACATTATAATATGTGCATTTTACGGATGTTATGTCTGAAGCGGATAATCGGTGAGGTTATCCGCTTTTTTATATTAAAGCACAAAACCGAAAAATACTTGCGGATTAACGGCTCGCATATTTCTGTAAAGGAATAAAATGTAATAAAAATACGGGTTCTGAATATACTGGAAAACAGGATTGAAAAATAAAAATGAATAAACTGTAATTATTTTATCCAAAATATGAAAGCGGGCATTATAATAACCGAAAAAATAGTGCCCGCCCTTTTATATTTAATAATTTTGTAATAGTTTTTTACGCTTTTGTAACCATTTGTAACTTTTTCTGTTTTTCACAAAGAAATTGCCAAAAATTTACAAATTACTGCAAACTCCCGCAAAGAAAACAAGGTTCAATTCCCAAAAAGTGTCAATTAACTTGTGCATTATAGACAAAAAGTTGCAAGAAAAAAATTTGACAAATCGAAATTTTGTCAATATAATGGCACACGTCGCAAAAGGAAATCGAGGTTTGGGCAAAAAATGCCCTTCCAAAAAACTACTAATGCCACGAAATAAGGAGATTTTTATGATTACAAATTCAACATCCGCAACAGGATGCACACGCAAAAGAGGCTTCAGAATCCTCACCGCAGTAATAACTGTTTTGTTTGCGTGCTCGGTAACGGTAACTGCATTTGCAACGGCAAGTGCATATTCACCCGTAACAGTTGTTGACGGAAGCAATTCGGTAAGCATATCCTCAAAAACATTAGACCCCCACGCACTTGTTGAAGAAGCCGGATTTGCTCTGGACCCTAACGACAGAATTATTATTACAGATTACACCGCAGGAGAAGGCGGCACAATAGTTATTGAACGCTCAAAGCTTGTAAGAGTTGAAGATAACGGTGTGGTTGCATATTTCCTCGGCTATTCAGACACTCTCAGCGATATTTTCTCATCAAAGGGTATCGTTATCAATGAGGGTGATGAGGTTGAAGGTCTTGACTCAAGAATCTTTGACGGAATGAAGGTTTTCATTAAGAGGGCTTTCAGCGTTGTTGTTGATGCAGACGGCGATTCAAAGAAGGTTGCCATTGCAAACGGCACGGTTAAGGATGCACTTGATAAGGCAGGCGTTGAGGTTGGCGAAGACGATGCTGTTGAGCCTTCACTTGATACCGAGCTTAACGGTTTCACCAGAATCAGAATTTTCAGAGTAAAGCATAAAACAAAGGTTGAAACCAAGAAAATCGCATTTGAAACAGAAACAGTTGCAGACCCCGATATGTTCATAGGTGAAGAAAAGATTATCACCGAGGGCGTTGAAGGCGAAAAGAAGCTTTTCTACACAGAGAAATATGTTGACGGTGAGCTTGAAGAAGTAGTTTTCAAAAACGAAAAGATTTCAAAGAAGTCCGTTAAGGAAGTTAAAAAGGTTGGCACAAAGCCCAGAGAAATTCTTTCGGATTATAAAGGAACAACAACTCCCATATCCGAATTGAAGGTTCCTGCTCATATTGAGCTTGATGAAAACGGAATTCCCGTTAACTATAAGTCGGTTGTAACCGGCAAGGCAACAGCCTACACCGGCGACCCCGCAACAGCTTCGGGCAGAAAGCCTATGCCCGGTCATATTGCGGTTGACCCCAAAGAATACCCCTACGGAACAGAAATGTACGTTGTTTCGGCAGACGGCAGCTATGTTTACGGCTATTGTGTTGCCGCAGACACGGGCGGATTTGTTGAAATGGGCAACACCGATATTGACCTTTATATGGATAACGAGGATATGTGTTACAACTGGGGTAACAGAGGCGTAAAAATTTACGTTCTTTAATTTTCAAAAATTATGGCAGACGCTTTGGTGTCTGCCGTTATTTTTAGGTTATAATAATAAAAAAGAGCTGCGGTTGTGTAAATACAATAAAAAACGCAGTGTTATATAGTCAAAATCAACAAAACAAATTTTTTAATAAGCCTCAGCTTTGGATGACAATCCGAAATATTAAAAGAGGGTTTTAAAAATGTTGACGAAGCGAAGTTTTATGGTATAATATGTAGTATCATAAAATAAAAATTCAGTGTGGGAGATATATATTATGTATGTTAAAGATGTAACCGTTCAGAATCAGGTTGGCCTTCACGCTCGTCCTGCAACATTCTTCATTCAGAAGGCAAACGAATTCAAGTCATCCATCTGGGTTGAGAAAGAGGAACGCAGAGTAAATGCAAAGAGCCTTCTCGGCGTGCTTTCACTCGGCATTATGGGCGGCACAAGCATCCGCATCATCGCAGGCGGTGCAGATGAAGAGCAGGCTGTTGATGAGCTTGTTAAGCTTGTTGAGTCAGGCTTTGCAGAATAATATCCGAAAATGAGGCAGACGGAATTTATTCCGTCTGTTTTTTATTTTACAGTTGAAAATAGAGAAAATATAATATAAAATAAAAATATCAAAGGAGGCGGAAATATGGAACTGAAAAAAACAAGAGAGCTTTCTGCGGGAACAAAGTTTCTTGCGGTTATAATCTGTGCAATAATGACGGGCTTTATGTGGCGTGTCAGAGGTGAGCACGGTTGGGGCTCAATGTGGGGTATGTTTGCCGTTGGCGTAATGCTCACGCTGTTTATATTTGCACTTTTCGGCAACAGAAGAAAAATGAGCTATGAGGCAATCCCTGCGGCGGTTATTCTTCTTGGAATTACCAACGGCGGCTGGGGCACTCTCAACAGCCAGATGGGTGGATATCTCGGCAGCGGAGTTGATGCTGCTGCAACTTCACTTCCCGCTTCGGTTGAAATCAGCCCGTTTTCGGGTCTTGGGATAATGCTTCTTTTAGGCTTCGGCTGGATGCCTTTGTATTCGCTCTTTATCGGTTCTCTCTTTTCAAAAAGGGAATATAAGATAAAGCACTATGTTATTCTCATAGCTGTTTTTTACGCAGTTACATATTTATTTAAATTCACGGTTTCGCACTATATTCTGCCGCTTATCAATCCGCAGGCGGTGGAAATGGTTTCAAAGGGACTTGCCGAAAAAGGCATTGAGCTTTCTCCTATGATGGCATATATAAAGAATTTCGGTTCGGCATCCTGGGCAAAGGTTATTCCCTTCTGCAGAAACTATTTTACAAGCATTGATGTTATTTCTGCGGCTGCGGGTGCTCTCATAAGCTCATTTGCGGCACTTGTTATTCTTAAAGATAAAGTAACATTCTTTATTTCTCTTGCAATGAACACGGTTATGGCACTTTCCATAACGCTTGCCGATGTTTTCCAGATTATTGATTCCGATTCGGGCTTTCTTGCAAAGGTTAATGCACCTGCGTTTATTTATAACAACGGCTGGCCTCTCTGGGAGTATTTCACGGGCTTTCTTATGGGCTTTGGTGTTATGCTTATTCTCGTTTGCCTTCCCAAGAGCATATCGGAGGGCGAAAGCTTTGCGGAATATGAACCTGTCTTTAAAAAGAGGGGCATTCATTTTGCATACAGTGCGGTGCTGACACTTATGTTCACCTTCGGGCTGACTCTTGCAAGACCTGCAGGAATGAGATTTGCCGATTGGCTGCTTGAAAAAGGCGTTATTTCGGATGAAGATACGTTTTCAATAATCATCACCGTTATTATTTGTGCGGTTGCACTCATTCCCGCATTCATCGTATCAAAGAAAAACATCATCGCAAGAGAGCTTAATATTCCGCTTGCAATGCGAACAGAGGATTTCTGTATGAAGGCTATCCCTGCATATCTGGTTCTGACCGCTTTTGTGTACTTCTTTATCGGAGACACTTCAAGCCTTCATTTTCTTGAATTCAGGGCAGCAAAAAGCCTCTCAATGCTTCTTGAAACATTGAAAGGCGGCGGGCTTGTTATATCGGGCTTGATGGTTATAAGCTTTATTCTGTTTTTTGTGTTCTATTTTATAATCCGTAAAAAAGCTGTCAGCAAAAAATAATATTTCCGAGCTCCTCTGTGTTGTGTGCAATATAGGTTGTGCCTGCATTCAGGAGCTCTTCTTCGCTTCCGTAGCCGTAGGTTACGCCAACGCTTTCAACTCCCGCACGGTTTGCACCGTTAATGTCAAAATGGCGGTCACCAACCATAAGGGTGCGGCTTTTTTCAACACACAGAATATCAACTGCTCTGTTGATTAAGATTGATTTATCGTCTTTTGCCTTATCGCTTTCGGGGCAGGAAACGCAGTCAACAAGGCTGCGGATTTCCAGATAATCAATGATGCGTTCAATAAAATTCTTCGGCTTTGAGCTTGCAACCGCAAATTTTATTCCGCTTTCTTTAAGCTTTTTAATCAGCTCAAGCGTGCCGGGATAAATTCTGAATTTATAAATTCCGCTTTGAGAATAAAGCTCACGGTATTTTTCAACGGCAAAAAGGCTCTCTTCATCCGTTATATTCAGCTCACGCTTGAATGAATCAAAAATCGGCGGTCCTATAAAGGTGCGGAGAGTTTCATCAGAAAGAGGCTCCTTGCCCAAAGCATTAACGGCATATTGAACGCAGGCGAATATTCCTTCACCCGTATCGGCAAAGGTGCCGTCAAAATCAAAAAGCACGGCATCGTATTTATATTTCATACATAGTCAGCTCCTTACACTTTATGAATTCGTAATTCGTAATTCGTAATGCGTAATTAATGACGGGCTTTGCCCGTAACCATTATAAAATCGGTCATAGGCGGAGCCTATCCTTATCTTGCCGAAAGGCAAACTTCACTTTCGGCATATCCGAATACTTCACGTCGCTTGCGACACTTCTCTCACCGTCAGGTGAACTTCGTTTATTTTAATTTTATTATACCACAATTTTTTGCATATACAATCCCCGATAGGGATTTACAACGGCAAAAGATTGTGGTATAATTTATATTTGAAATATTGTTAAAAACTCCGAAAGGACTGTTATAAATGGATTATAAGTTTGCGGCGGGCGTTGCATCGCTCAAGCCCTCAATAATCAGAGAAATTCTCAAAAGCTCGGGAAACACAATTCCCCTTGCAGCGGGCAATCCTGCTCCCGATGCATTCCCCGTTGAGGATATAAAGAAAATCGTTAATGAAATTTTTGAAAAAGACCCCATCCTTGCTCTGCAATACGGTGTAAGCGAAGGCTACGGCCCTCTTGTTGCAAAGCTCACGGAGCTTGCAAAGACCCGCTACGGAGTGGGCAGCGATAACGATGCACTTATCGTTGTAAGCGGTGCACAGCAGGTTATGAGCCTCACAAGCCAGTGCTTTATCAATTACGGCGACGGCGTTATTTGTGAAGAGCCTTCATTCATCGGCTCTCTCAACTGCTTCAGAAGCTACGGTGCAAACCTTATCGGCGTGCCCGTTGAGAGTGACGGTATCAATCTTGAAGCTCTTGAAGAAAAGCTTAAAACAGAAAAGAATATAAAGTTTATTTATACAATTCCCAATTTCCAGAATCCCGCAGGCGTAACAATGTCGCTCGAAAAGAGAAAGGCAGTTTATGAGCTTGCAAAGAAATACGGAATTATGATTCTTGAGGATAACCCCTACGGCGACCTTCGTGTTTCGGGCGAAAATGTGCCCGCAATCAAGAGCTTTGATGAAGACGGCATTGTTATTTATGCAGGCTCATTCTCAAAGATTGTTGCTCCCGGTATCCGTGTAGGTTTCGCACTTGCACCCAAAGAGGTTATTGCAAAGCTCACCGTTGCAAAGCAGACCCAGGATGTTCACACTCCGCTTATATCGCAGCTTGTTGTTTACAAGTGGCTCACAGAATACGATTTTGAAGGCCACATCAATAAAATCAGAGAGATTTACAGAAGAAAGCTCAATCTTCTTTGTGACTGCGTTGACAAAGAGCTTTCGGATTTTCTTACATACCACAGACCCGAGGGCGGACTTTTTGTTTGGGCAAAGCTTAATGACGGCATTGATATGCTCGATTTCTGCCGCAAGGCAAGTGCCGCAGGCGTTTCTGTTGTTCCCGGCAACGCATTTATGGTTGACGGCGAAAAAGAATGCAGCTACATAAGAATGAATTTCTCAACTCCCTCTGATGAGGATATTGTCAAGGGTGTTAAGATTCTCGGTGAAGTTGCACGCTCACTTTAATTAATGAGGTAAAGAATATGGAAAATATAACTCCCGAAAAAAAGCCGATAGTGCTCAGTATGATTCAGCCAACATCAATTCCCACCCTGGGCAATTATCTCGGTGCACTTAAAAATTGGAAAAAAATGAGCGATGATTATAACTGCCTTTATGCGGTTGCAGACCTTCACGCTCTCACAATTCACCCCGACCCCGCAAAGCTCCGCCAGCAGATAATGGAAATGTATGCAATTATGCTTGCGGTTGGTCTTGACCCCGAAAAGAATATTGTTTTTATTCAGAGTCAGGTTGCTGCTCACGCAGAGCTTGCATGGATTCTTGATTGCTACACCCAATTCGGCGAGGCTTCAAGAATGACCCAGTTCAAAGAAAAATCGCAGAAGCATGCAGATAATGTTAATGTTGGTCTTTTTGCATATCCCGTGCTTATGGCTGCCGATATTCTTCTTTATCAGGCAAATTTCGTTCCCATCGGAGCAGACCAGAAGCAGCATCTTGAAATCGCAAGAGATATTGCAAACCGCTTCAATACGCTTCGCGGCAACACCTTCACTCTTCCCGAGCCGTTTATAGGCAAGGTTGGTGCAAGGGTTATGAGCCTTCAGGACCCCACACAGAAGATGTCAAAGAGCGACCCCAATCCCAAGGCTTCGGTTTCGCTTCTTGATGAGCCCAATGTTATTCTTAAAAAATTCAAGTCTGCCGTTACAGACAGCGAGGCGTGCGTAAGATATGCCGACGGAAAAGACGGTATCAACAATCTTATGGCAATTTATTCATGCTGCACGGGTCTTGATTTTGCTGCCATAGAAAAAGAATTTGAGGGCAAGGGCTACGGAGATTTCAAGGTTAAGGTTGCGGAAGCGGTTATTGAAGAGCTTCGCCCTGTGCAGGAAGAATACAAGCGTTTGATTGCCGATAAGCAGTATCTTCTTGATACAGCGGCAGCGGGTGCAGAGAAGGCGGCACGCATTGCAAACAGAACTCTCACAAAAGCAAAGAAAAAAGTGGGTCTTTTGCTCGGATAAACCGTACTTTTTAATAAAAATTTGTTGAATACGACAAAAATGCATAAATATTCAGAAACCGCTTGATTTTTTGAATATTTGGTGTATAATCAATGCATAATCTAAAACATAAAAGAATGGAGATATAACAATGAAAGAAATCAAAAAAGTTGTTCTTGCCTATTCGGGCGGACTTGATACATCAATAATCATTCCCTGGCTTAAGGAAAACTATAATAACTGCGAGGTTGTTGCTGTTTCCGGTGACGTTGGTCAGGGCACAGAGCTTGACGGTCTTGAAGAAAAAGCTATCAAAACAGGTGCTTCAAAGCTTTATATCGAAAACCTTCAGGATGAATTCGTAAGCGATTATATTTTCCCCACACTCAAAGCAGGTGCAGTTTATGAGAAGGATTATCTTCTTGGCACATCCTTTGCACGTCCTCTTATCGCAAAGAGAATTGTTGAAATTGCAAAGGCAGAGGGTGCAGATGCTATCTGCCACGGCTGCACAGGTAAGGGCAACGACCAGGTAAGATTTGAGCTTGCAATCAAGGCTTTTGCTCCCGAAATGGAAATCATCGCTCCCTGGAGAATCTGGGACCTCAAATCACGTGAAGAAGAAATCGAATATGCAGAGGCACACAACATTCCTCTTAAGATAAACCGTGAAACCAACTATTCAAAGGATAAGAACC
>CALGRR010000004.1 GCA_937880805.1 uncultured Clostridia bacterium | reverse complement strand
TAGAGGTTTCCTGTATTGAACCATATAGTCAAGTAATGTTCCATCTGGGATACGAGTTTGATGAAAATGATGTACATGATGTGAAGTTATTGTGTGAGACATTTCATATCGAAATTCCAAAAGAGTATAGATAACTGCAAATTCCAATTTATGAAAAAATATATTGCAAACATCATCACAGGTAGCAGGATAATATTTTGTTTGCCTCTTTTATTTATTCCTCTGTCATCAGCGTGGTTTTATGTATTCTATCTCTTTTGCGGGCTTACCGATATGATTGACGGAACGATAGCGAGAAAGACAGAAACGGATAGTGAATTTGGAGCAAGACTTGATACGGTTGCTGACTTTGTATTTATGTTCGTATGCTCAATAAAGATACTACCCCTAATGCACATACCAGTATGGCTATGGGTTTGGATTATCATTGTTGCTTTGATTAAGATATTTAATATTGCGTTAGTCTTTATTCGCAAGAAAAAACTTATATCAATACATAGCGTATTAAATAAAACAACGGGATTTACATTGTTCATTATGCCGTTGTCGCTGACTTTTATTAAAACCACTTATAGTGTTGTGACAGTATGTGTACTTGCAACCATTGCAGTAATGCAAGAAGTTTATTTTATTGCGAAAGGGCAAGAAGCCCTATAGTCAAATTCCAATAGGTCGAACAGTTAGGAAAATAAGAATTTGGAGGGGACGATATGGTTGAACGTGCGTACATTAATGATATTGCCGCATTGACGGCATTAAGATTGGAATTTTTGCAAGAAGACTGTGGTGAACTGAATGAAGAAGTCATAAGCAAGCTTGCCGAAGCTTTGCCAGCATACTTTGAAAAGAATCTCAACCATAATATTTTCTGCTACCTAATTAGAGAGAAGGAAAATGTCGTTGCCTGTGCATTCTTGCTAATAGATGAAAAACCTGCAAGCCCGATGTTCATAACAGGTAGAACAGGAACAGTACTCAATGTATACACAAAACCGATATGCCGACATAAGGGATATGCAACAGCGATAATGAAAATGCTGCTTCAAGATGCAGTTGAAATGAATTTGAGTTCTGTGGAGCTTAAAGCTACAGATGCTGGATACAATTTGTATAAATCCGTTGGTTTTACGGATGATGTGTCAAAGTATCATTGTATGAAATGGCACAAGGCATAAGGTAAATTCCAATTTAGCGAAGTGAGTAAAATAAATAAAACTCGGTAACAGACCGAGGTACAAGCGATTAAATAAAGGCATCTTGTGGGAATATAACCGTTTCCCTAAATCCGAACCCCTTGCTAATTCCCATCTAATTAGACGGTCGAAAACGGGGTAAAATTAGCAGTAATTCCGTAACACAGCTTAACACTCAAAGTGCGAAAAAGCCTTGAAAATACGGGATTATCGGGTACAGGAAGTGACTCCACAACCGAGTTTCGAGGTCACTCCTAAGGGCTAGATATCGGTTCGATCCCGGTAGGGGGTGCCATTTTTGAAGTCGAAAACCCTTGATATATCAAGGGTTTTCGGCTTCTTTGTTTTTTATTAACTCATTGACATCCACCAAAATCGCATATTTTTGTTAGCAGAAATCGCCTCCCCAAGGCGGAATTACTTGAATTGTCCTTTCAATTTCAAGGTGAATGTCACTGCTAACATTTGTTAGCAGAAATTTTGAAATTTTGCTAACAAAATTTGCATTTTGCTAACACGAGAAAAAATCCCGAAGCTTTTTTGCTAACAAAAAAGTGATTGGTATTCAGTTAACTCAATATTTAATAAGGATATATAATAGTAAAAAGGCAATCCTCTCGGACTGCCTTTTCCATTTTTATAAAGATTTGGCTAATGCTTTTAGGAGTGCTGCTGCATCAGGGTTGGCTAATATCTTTGTGAGCAAAGCCACATTGTCATCTTCTTTTGGTTCTTCTGTGATTTCAGTTTCCTCATCTTCAACTACTGCCATTGTATCAAGTAATTCAATATTATTTGAAAATCTTGGCATTGGTGCCGTCTTACCTTCTTCGGTATTTCGTAATCCTTTTGTATTATAAAACTGTTCCTCAAATTTCTGTGCATTAAAACGCCTATCTTCATCAATTATATGGCTATATACATCTGCAACCATATGCTTTTTAGTGATGAGATAATCATAGCCATAATAAGTTTGGCACTTATCACAAAGGCTCTTTTCACTCTGCCAATGGTCAAGTCGTCTTACCATATTATCGGGGTTCTTCATCTGTTCTCTTTGGCATTCAGGACAAAGCGACAAGATTTTGCCCACACGCTCTCTTTTTGGCTTTTTAGGTATGCCTACAAGATATTTGAGTCCCTGCTTTATTTCCTGTCTTTTGCCTTCATTAGTTACGCATCCGACATATCTGCCGAGATCTTCAATCTTGTCTATTGTTCTCAACTGTTCTAATGCAACCATTGAAGGCTCACTCAATCCGCAATCTTCATCAAGAAGAACGTGTGTTGACATTGACTGCTTCTTGCGAACAGATGTAATGACGGCAACAACCATTGTGGGGCTTGATTTGTTCAAAGGGTTTGTCTGAATGACAAGGACCGGGCGGTGTCCGCACTGAACAGAACCGTTCATCTTTCCCAAATCACAGTAGAAAATATCGCCCCATTTTATATTTTTGACTTCTTTGTTTTTCATAGTAATTACTTCCTTTCAAAGTTAAGATTTGAAGGGAATTAAAAAAGCCCTTCACTATATATGCACTGGCAAGTGCCATTTGGGGGGGTATTCATAAAATTTTTTTAATTTTTTTAAAGTTTGCTCGATTGATTCTCGAATCGACGAGCGATTTACACCTTCTTCTTTGCTGATTTCCGAGTAAGTCATCTGAAGAAAAAAGTGCTTATATATTCGACTTCTTTGAACATCGCTCAATGTTGACAATGCTTTTTCAAGCATTTTAAGCTCTTCCTTTTTTACAAGTGACTCCTCAGTATCATTGACGATTAGCTCGTGGTGATATTTGGCAAACTCCTCATCTGAAATATCAAAAGAACACCCGGTTCTGACCTCTCTCATTCTGCATTTGTTTTCATATCGGGTTCCTTCTTCAAATACTTCTCCTTGCGATACAGAAAGACGAATAAAGGGAACGTATGGCTTGATTTCTTCGGGATATTTTTGGAGAATTTCTTCTTCGGACAGTTCTGTTACTATTGCCCATTGAACATCATCCTTGTAACCTGTATATTCATATTTGAGGTTAATAATTTTACAATCCCGCTTGAATTGGTCGAATCTGTTATTATTAGATATTGTCATTTTCTAATCTCCTTTGAATTTTGGGTAAAATCAAAATTCGGAGATTAGGGATATTCAGCAACAAAGCAAATCCATTTATAAAACATAAAACCCCTTTCTGTCATAAGCAGAAAGGGTATAAAAAAAGACACGACAATTCAGCTTATGAGCTGCTTGTCATGTCCTAACTCAATAGTCCGTATATTTCACCATAAATGATGAATGTTGGCTCTTTTCCAGCTTGCTTTGCTGATAATGCTCAGTATGTCTGGTGGTTGAACTATGTACAAGATATATTATTTATTTAAAACAAATTATAATTTGTTGGCTACACTTTGGACATTTCAAAATTATCTTATCGTTGTTTTTGTCTGAAAAATCACCGCTTTCAACGGGTACAACTACTTTTTCTTCCACAGGCTTATCGCATAAGCGTCCTGTTTTACATAACGGACATTTTACATGGTCAACTTTAGTGTTTTCGGCGTTAAAATATTTGAGTAATAGCATTTAATTTATCCTTCTTTGAATAATAATATGTTTATTTTTTAGAAAAAGTATTTATAATACTTTGCAGCATCTCACAATTTGGAGGTTGACCATTTATAACATCAGTCAATGCTTTTTTCTGTTCATCTGTAAGGTATCTTCTATACAAATAAAAACCTTGCATTAAACATACGCCACCACCATATCTTCCTCTAACAGTATATATAGGTGCAAAACAACTAAGTGCCACAATGTCATTTTGAATTGTTCTCCGAGTTACATTTAATTCACTAGCGAGATTTCCCATAGTTTCAAAACGACGCAAGCTTAAAATCTCAAGTATTTCTTCTCTTCTCTCAAGAGTACTCAATTATTTTTGCCCCCTTTGTTTTGCGACAATGAGCAGGGTAATTGTTTAATAGGAAAAAAACTTTCTTATTTAAAAATTTTTTTAAAAAAATAACCTGCAACATCAAATTCAATGTTGCAGGTTGAATTAACATAAAAAATTAGTATCAGTTTGTCATTTTTATATTTGATATTTACTTTTTTTTATTAGTAATTATCTTCTTTATTTTATTAAATAAATTTAAAAGGAAATTCTGTAGTTTTTCACTTGCTCCAATGCAAATCATCAAAATCGTTATAATAAAAATATTTGTAACAATTAAGTCTCTTTGTGGATGAGCCATAATTTCATAACCTATTACTGTCATTTAACTTCTCCATGTTCAAATCACATTGAAACCGTAATCGAAAGCTGGAACGGAACGATAACGCCTGCTTCCTGTGCCTTATACATTGTATCAACAGCAACACCTTGAATATCGCTCCAATCGTTGGGAGCAAAGTCATAGCGGTCAGTTACAGTTATGGTATTTGCTTCAACGTCTTTAGTGTAAGTGCAAGCGTGAATTGCATAGTAGAAATCATCGTCAACAGTTGCACCAGTCTTTACAAAGTTTGCTGTGCCGCTTGTAAGACCGTTTGAGCAAAGCTCGGTATACTTTGCTGTCTGTGTCATCAACGCACCATTTGAGGGCGTATAAGCTGAATCAAGCACATTGTTGTCCTTTGCGTGAGCAAGAAGTTCGGCTGAAAGAACATAACCCTGTGAATTGAAATATGCAACAACCGCTGAAACTGCGGGTGAATAAATCAGATGAAAACTGCCGTAAGGAATAGCAAGAGTACCGTTCTGATATGCTGTATATTCTTCAATCATATCGTCAATAACGGCAATCTGATCTGCATCTGTAAGTCGAGCTTTCATTTCAGCAAGTTCTGCAAGAACACTTGTGTTGCTCTCGGCAAGTTCATCTTCAATAACGGCAATAGTCTGAGCCGCTTCGTTTATGGGGTTCTGAACCGCAAAAGCAGGAACGGAAATGCACAAAAGCATAATCAGACTTAACGAAATGCTTATAATTCTTTTCATTATTTTTTACTCCTTAATTTTAATGTGTCAGAGCAGTTGTTGAAGCAACTGCTCTATTTTTAGATGTACCAAAAAAAGCCGCCAAGAAAAACAATTATTAACCATTGGAAGAAGTTGTACTCAACATTCACATTAACAATCCACCTGCGATTGTTTTTAAGATAAATTGTTATCTTTGCATCACCTTCGCCGGTTGCGATAATTTTTCTGTCCTTCAAGTTAACTTCTGCTACTTCATTATCAGATGAATAGCAGCTTATTATTTCTGAGTTTGGCGGAATTTTTAAAGTATCAAAAGATAGAGAGCATTTATAATACATATCTTCTGATATTATAGTCCTCAGTGAATAAGTTGCAAGCTCACTGGGAAGACTGCCTTCACAATAGGCAACAGCCTTAACTGTCGAAATGCCTTTTGTACTGATTGGAGCAACATATTCATTTGATACCCCTATGATTGGGTCTTTATCGTCTGTAGTATAGTATATTTTTGCATTTGATGCTGTTGATATTATTTCGATATTACCATCTGAATTTATCTTGAATGTAGGTTTGGAAATACTTTCTAACGGAAAAATTAACGAGCAATCCATTATTCCCTCACCATATTTGTCACTATCCCAACCGTCGGGAACAACAACAGAAGAGGTGATAATATCAGCAATTACACTACAGGATAAATCGGGATAAACAGATTTAATCATAGCAACAGCAGCAGAAACATAGGGTGCAGCCATAGATGTACCGCAAGCATATACTTTTTGATAAATATTATTTGAAGCACTTTTTATCATACACCCCGGTGCAGCAACATCAACACAAGTTCCGTAATTGGATGAGATATTGCCGCATTTAGATAACTGAACAGGTTCAAAATCGCTGTCAACTGCCGCAACAGTTATAACCTTTTCATTAAGAGCAGGATAACAAACTTCATCTGCATTGTATCCCATTCCGTATTCGTCATTACCTGCTGCTACAATAATGGGAACATTGTTATCATAGGCATAATCAATGGCATCTTCAATGTATTGGCTCGGACTATTCGACCACCACATACTGATATTAATCAAGTCATCTCCGTTATCAACAGCAGTCATAAGAGCCGTTCCTATTATTGAATATGCTGTTTGAAAAGTCTGACTGAACTTTTCATTCACCCTGTATGGTCTGAACTTAACATTCGGCAAGGTGTTTTCATAGATGATTCCCGTTATGTGTGTTCCGTGTCCAAAGCCATAGGGGTCTGATGTATCTGTGTTATAATCAAACAGATTATATCCGGGATAAAACCTATCAACATCAAACATATGATGATTTTCAGTTAATCCTGTATCGAAAACAGCAACAACTATCTCTTCGTCGGATTTAATAAGATTGTTGTTTTCAATATAATCGTTTAAAACATCAAGCTTTACAGCAGATGTACCCCAAGATACATTTTCCTCTGTGCTTTCGGAAAGGGTTGACACTTCAGAGGAAGGCGAAGAGCTAACCTCAAAATATGTATCCATTTCCGCATAAACAACATAGTCTTGAGTTAAATAAAACTCCAATGCTGAATTTGCAGTAGTGCTGTCGGGATATTGCAGAATATGAATACAATTCCAACCTTCAACCTTATCCAAAGCACCTTGATCATCTGACAACGGTTTGCTTGTTTGTGTTTTAACAATAATACGGCAGGTTTCGCTTACACCTCCGGACGAAGCACCAAACGAGCTGTCATAATGACTTATCATTTTGCTGACAGCGGATATAAAATCAGCAGGGGTGCTTTCTTCTGCTTCGGTTGTATCAGCAAAACCCATTATTGAAAACGTGAGAAAAATAAATAACACGGAAAGGAAAACAGCCGTAATTTTTTTAACAACTTTCATTTTATTATCTCCTTATCTTAACCTTTGAAAAAGAATTCAGACAAGGACTCGAAAATTGCAGCAAAAAAAGCTGTAATCTTTTTTACAACAGAAACAATAAATCCGCCTTCTTCAATTACCGAAATTTCAACAACTTCAAAATTACCGCTTGCGGTTATTATTTCTATTGATGTGTTTCCTTCAAAAACGCCCTTTATTGCGTTGTCAGATTCAATTTTTGCGATTTTTTCATTGTTTGAAGCAATATATGTTACTTCAAACGGTAATGCGTAAATTTTACCTGCAGAAACCGTTATTTTATCAGGTATATTTGTTTCTGCGGATTTTAAAACAGGTGTTTTACCCGGCACAATATCCCATACATTTTCAAAATCAAATCCTTTGTAAGATGCTTTGTTTAAGGCATCTTCGTTTGTAAGGGATTTTACGCTTTCAAGTTCGCTATCATCAATATTACTTATTGCGGTTGTGATGCTGTCTGTATAATAGCAGTTTGAAATTGAATCACCGTTTTCAAGTTCTGCACGTGCAGCTATACAGCCGATTTTGGTATATGTTTCGTCAGTTACGGTTACAGAACCTGTGCTGTAACTGTTGATAACGGAATTGGAAATGCTGCAAATTCCTCCTGCATAGCCGAAGCCGTTTACTTCAATGACACCTATATTACCGCAATTTATAACTGATGAATTACTGCTTGCAACACCGAGTATTCCCCCTGCTCTTGCAGAGTGCAAGGGAACAATGTTTATTGTTCCTTCAAAAAAGCATTTTGAAACAGTATTGTTATATGATGCCGAGCCGACGATGCCGCCAACAATCGTTGAATATCCCATAGGGAAATCAAAAATGCCTTCGTCTTTGCCTGTTGCTTTAAGATTAGCAGAGCTTGAGCAATTTTCTACAAGTGAGCCGCCTTTGCCGTACAACTTGCCGACAATGCCGCCCATATCAAATCCTCCGCCTAAAACAGCTTCGATATAGCCGTTTGAAGAACAGTTAAGGATTTTTGAATTACTGCTTACGCCTGCAACAGCTCCGACCGGATATCCGATTTCATAGGGATAATTTATTGATATGTTTACATTCTCCATATCAACATTTGCTATTACAGCATCTTCTACCGTTCCGAACAAACCGACACTGTATCCGTTGGATGTGTCAGAATCTTCGGATTTGATATTAACGGTTAAATTTTTAACGGAATATCCGTTACCGTTAAATGTACCTGTGAACGGCGCCGTGTCCGAACCTATGGGAACCCAATTCGTGACAGATGCCGTATCAATATCATTCATTAAAATGAATTTGCCGTCAAGGTTATTGCGGACGGCATTAAGATCTTCATTGTTGTAAATACCCGTGAAGCCATCGGGAACATCATTATCGGTTGCAAAAGCCGAAGGTACTGCTATCGTGCCTATAAGCAATATAAAACTGATAATAATGCTGATAAATTTTCTGTTTTTCATCTGAGTTTTCCTCCCACAGAACAGTATTACAACAATTTAACCTTCCGATTTTATTGTCACTATCATTCTATGGAAATAACTACAGATTAGAAGATAAAAATTACATATTTAATTTTAACATCTTGGATTAGCTGTATAAGAAATCCTCAATTACATCATAGATATGTACGGGTTCAAGCTGTTCCTTGTTGCATAAATCAACGAGTTCTTCAACTCTTGATTTGTCTGAAGAAACATCTGAAATCTTTAAAACTTCCTTTCTTTCATTATCTTCCATACTGCATACCACAATGCCGTAAGCCGTGTATGCAACTGAATCTTCATTTTTTAACATCTCAACAAAAACACTATAATTATACATAATCTTCCTCCGAAATAATTTTTAACAGTATCAAGTCCGCCCGCAATGGTTTTGTCTTCGATGAGTGAAGCCATCGGGTGTGAAACCGATACCATTGGGCGAGGAATATTGTGTATTTTGTTGAGAGAATGGCACATTATTTTAGATTGATTGGATTAAAACGGAATGTAAAAATGCTGTTTTACATTCTGCTGTTTTGAAATTCCTGTTTGTTAAACCATATCCCGAATTTTGTCGAAACCGCAAAGGTAAAGGCGTTCACATTTCTGCGAACGCCTAACCGCTTGTGAGTTTTTTAAAGAAGGAAAATTGCACAGAAAGTGAGATAATAGTTTTAACAAACAAACACAACGTTTCCTTTTCGATGGAGGGGGGCACCTGATGAACAAGGCATAGACAGATGCCCCTTGCATATGTCCACCGATTTGGAGGGTGTGTTTTGAAATAGTTTGTTATTTTTAAGTTAATTGGCAGCTCTTAAAAGAGTGTGCCGATTGACTGGAAGAAGCTGTTGAACCAATCAACAACAATCTGAATGTAATATCTTATGCAAAGACAGAAATCAAATTTGTATGTTGCGTTGAGTTCAACGTCGCCGTCAGGCATTGTGAAGGAGATTTCTCTGTTTGAGAGTTCTTCTTCGGTAAGTCCTGTGTTGCCGTTTGCATCTTCCCACTTAACAAATCCGTAGAAGGGTTTATCTTCCTTTGTGGGGTCTGTTGCGGGTGCTTCAAGAGCAACTTCCGAACCGTACTTGTATGTTGTACCTTCAACCGAGCCTGTTGCTTTGAATCCCCAAGTGAGAGCTATAGTGCTGTTTGTGGTGAAATCATCAATGATGAAATATTCCTTTTCAGCAGCTTCGTTATAGATGATTGTGTATTCATAATCACCGCTCTTTGTGGGATTCCAGTCAAAATGAGTGTTGTACTTTATACCTGTGATAGGTGTCTGCTCAACACCGTCAATGGTATATTCAAGAGTGAATGTACCTGTGGGGTGATAAACCGCACTGTTATCATTGATATAAAGTTTTCCGGTTGCTGAATAAAGCTTGGGATTAAGCTTTTTCTTTTCAACAACGATTTTGAATGTGAGGTCTGTGTCCTCATAATGAGCACCGTCTGACGGAGCAGTTGCTTTTACGGTATATGTGCCGTCTTCACATACTTTTGATGAAAGGTCGCCCATAACAAAATATGTATAGTCTGCACCCTTAACAAACGGTCTCAGAAGTCTTGAAATATCATTGAACTTTGTTCCGTAGGGAACTGTAATTTCGGGGACAATGTCATTTCCGTTTTCATCAACGAATCTGATGGGAGCTTTGTTGACGGTTACGGGGATTTTACAATCAACCTTTGTGTATGCTTCTGTATCGTTGGGAATAAATGAAGCATCAATTTCGTAGTTACCTGCATCAATAACTGTGTTTTTCCACCAAGAATGCAATATGAAAGTACCTTCTATAACATTTGTGGTGCCTTTTTCGACAGCAACACCACCCGAAAGAGCAACTTCATTCCAAGTTGTTACACCATCATAGGTTAATTCAGGAATCGTGGGAATAGTTAAAATCTCAGATTCAATAATGTCAACAACTATTTCAACATAAATCTGTGCTGTTGTAGCATTATAATTCCCGGGAATAAATTTGGCTTCATAATAACCGCTTTCGGTTACTACTGTGTTAGGACTTGACCATTCCCAAGAGCGAGCAAGAATTTTAGGTTCGTCGGGGTTGTAGGGATTTACCATTTTTCCGCCTGAAATTGTGGATGTTGAAAGTGTTGCTCCCGCTTCAACTTTTGTAGCTACTAATGGATCGTTAATTTCATCAACAAATACTGGAGTTGTTTTTGATACTGTATATGTGACATATCGACAGCGTTTTGCTTCAAATCCAGTATAGAGAGTTGTATCATCGGGAACAAACTTAATATCAGCTCTTTGTGTTCCAAATGCAGTAGGCATAAAAGCAGGGTCAATAAATTCAAAATGACCTGCAACAGATTGTCCGTTGTATTCTACTTTGCCACCAGACAGAGTTACAGCATCTTCTATTTTCTGACCGAAATACATTGCTTCATTTATGAATGTTGCTGTTGGCCATTCAGTAACATTGGAAGTAGAAAGTGCAGTGGAATCTGCCGCAAATGCAATTTGCATAGATGATATCAGCATTAAAAATGCCAAAAAGAAAATCAAAACTTTCGATGGCATTTTGGATAACCTTTTCAAATTAGACACCTCCAAAAAATATATCAAAAGCAATATTGTCCATAGAAAAATATATATTATCTCACTTTCTTTTTGAGTAACTGTTCTACGGACAATGTCGCAGGATGGTGAATATCACCACCCTGCGATGGAACTTTCACATTCTAAGAGTGTAAGGTTCCGTGCTTATGAGTGAACATTATTGAACAAATCTGAAAATTAGAATAAAGATAAATCTGCTTCAGTTATGGAACCATCGTGGTTTGCATCTGCGGCAGCATATTCAATCGTGCCGGGAATTAAAACATCAGTAATATATCCGTATGCGTGATCTTCGATTGTGAAGCGTTCATCGGTGCTAACCAAACCGTCACCGTCTAAATCGCCAGAAACAACTGCGGTGAATGTAGCCACTACTGAATTATCGGTAATGTTAGTCACGGTTACTGTTGAACCCGTTGAAATGTAATCTGTAGTTTCATTCCAAGCAACATTCAAGCCAATATACGGAGTAACAAAACTTGTTATATTTGTTGATTCTGCTGCAATGCCCAAAATGTAAGCGTTTCCATAGTCCACTTCTACATTTATATTAGGCTCAGGTGTAAGGCAAGGTGTTGCTGCAA
Source organism: uncultured Clostridia bacterium (assembly GCA_937880805.1). GTDB lineage: Bacteria > Bacillota > Clostridia > Oscillospirales > Acutalibacteraceae > CAG-177. The sequence goes on along the minus strand of CALGRR010000004.1, from coordinate 116,496 downwards.
CAAGGTTGTTCTTTGCATTAAGAAGAGCAATTCTTGCATCATTTACAGTTGTCTGAAGTGTTGCAGTTTTTGCTGCTTCTGCATCTGCAAGAGCTGTCTTAACTGCGGTCCAAGAATCATTTGAATAGTTCTTGGAACTGATTTCTTTAACATCATCTATTACATCAACAAGATGTGTTGTGATGGGAGCCTTCTTGAGAAGTCTACCGCCCCAAAGTTCAAGCTGTGCCTTTGCATAAACAATGTCAAATTCAGCAACTGCGGGAGCAACAAATGTTGCTTCTTCGCCTTCGGGAGCAACCTGTGAATTTACGATGTTGGCTGCTCTGTCATAAGCATCCTCGAATCTGTCATAGGTGAAGAGAACATAATCATCGGGGTCAACATCTCTGTAGGTGTCAACAACTGTTTCAAGGGTTGCGAGTTTAGCTGTGTCGGTAACTGCCTTTGCGTCAAGAGCCGCAATAGCAGCTTCGATGTTCTGAACTGCTGTGTAATAAGCATTTTCTGAGCCGTCGGGAGCGTTTACATTTGCAAACATCTTGGTGTGGTCGGGATTGCCCTGAAGAAGAGCAAAGCCTGCTGAAACAGCGTTCTGATATGCTGCCCATTCTGTGTCTGCATTTGCATAGTCGCTGTACTGACGGTTTTCATCCATAACATCGCCGAGAACACCGTCAAGGTTGAAATCATTGTAAACAACGATTGTGTGGTTGCGAGCTTCGGTAAGAGTACCGCTGTTGCTGCCGGATGAGGTAACTTCAAACTGAATTGTTACGGGGTAAATGCCGTAAGGCTGTGCAGCTTCGTTATCAATGTTGGCAACATAGGGATTAACCGTGCCGTAAGTATTGGTTGAAATTGAAGAATCTTCAAGAGCAACGATAGGACCGCTTTCGGGGTTGTTAGCAGAAATGCCGGTGGGAAGTGTGCCTGTAACAACTGCTCTGCGAATATCTCTTGCGCTTGTAAGAAGACCGCTGTTGTTTGTAGCCATAATGCTGAACAGGGCTGCATCATAAACATCTGTTGTGTAAAGATATGTTGAGAAGCCATCGAAAGTAACGTTGTTTGCGGTTACTTCTGCACTTGATGCGTCATAGTTACCTGTTGCGGTATAGAAATGTGAATAAATTGACTTCACAAGAGGAGTGCCGTTATTGATTCTGTTGCCTGCTTCGTCAAGAAGGTAATAAGTGAGGTCGAAACGAACTTCTGTTGTTGCTGTTACTGTGCCTGTAACTGCAACATCAAGATAGCTGTTAGCCGCAATCTTTGCACCCTCTGTTACCGAAGCGGTAAGACCTGCATTGTTGGTAAGAGAAATCAATTCGATTTCATACATCTTATCCTGTGCGAGAACGCCGTTTGCATTTCTCCAAGCGGAGTTAACGCCGTTTGAACGGTTGTAAATACGGAGATTTGTTGAGGGAACAGTACCGTTTTCACAGTAAACTCTGCCACTCATATCCATATCAACGTCGCTGAGGCTTTGCGGGTCTGCGAAGCCGAGAAGCATTGTAACGAGATTTACAACTGTTACATCAAGACCTGTCTTATCTCTTAATGCGTAGATAATGTTGTTAATGATGGTCTTTGCAATAGCCATATCGTTATCAAGGAGTGCTTCAAAGTTTGTGATGCCGTCGGGTACGCAAGGAGTTGTGCCAACCGAAAATGCACCGTTAAGAATATTGCTGATGAACTCAATAACGAATTCAGTGGGGCTCATTGTTGCGAGAGGGCTGTTTGTCTTATAGGTAAAGAACTCATAAAGAGCGTCAATATCCATTGTGAAAACAGCATCCATAAAATAATCAAGAAGGCTCTTGAATGTAAGCTGGTCTGCTGTGCCGTTTGCAGCGCCGTCTGTGCTTTCAAACATTGTTTCGTAGGACATCCATTCTTTGGGGAAGAACTCCCAGATGATAGCATCAATTTCTGCCCAACCGTCGCAATCTGCTTCTGCACGAGCTGCAACAAGTTCTGTGTCGTCAAAAAGTTCGTTGATATAAGGCTCACACCAAGTGATGAATGCCGAAATGAATTCTTCTGCTGATGAGCTGTAAGGACAAGCAAGACCGATATTTGCATTCAGATAATAGCAACCGAGGTCTGCTGCCATCTCATAAAGAGCAGCTTTATATGTTTCATCGCTGGCATTGGGAATATCAGCATAAGAAATTTCGGGAATAAGGCGAATTACAAGTTCACGCATACCGTAATATGCGATTTTTTCCATTGAATCTTCTTTGGTGAAATCGAGGTGAGTAACAAAGTTTTCAACTGCTACTCTTGTGAGATAATCGCCGAGAGCAGCAAGGTTATAGGTGTTAACGTTTTCAGTTTCGCCGCCTGCAACGATAATCTGCTTGAGGAGAACTTCAAGATTGTACTTGAGGTTTTCAACATTGCTTCTGCCTGCGGCAGCACCAGCAGCGGTGGAAACCCACTGTGATTTGCCGTCAATGAGCATTTCTTCAACAACGCCCATAAACATATCGTTAAGCTGTGTAACGAGAGGCTGACTTCTGTTGTATGTATACTCGGAAACAACATAGTTTGTGTCAACGAGAAGATAAAGCTCGCCGCCGTCATCCTGATTTGCTTCAACAGCATTTCTGATTGTGGTCTTGAGTTCGCTGTTGAGAAGAGGAACGATAAGTTCATTAAGAACAGAGAAGATAGCTTCATCGAATACTCTGTATGCATTGGTATCGGGGTCGGAAAGGTCAATAACAAATCCGGGAAGGATGCCTTCAAAGCCAACTTCGAGTGCTTCGGGACTGCCGGGTTCTGCACCGATCTGATGGTCGAGAGCATACTGTGCGATGCTGTCGAGTGTTGTGCCCGTAGGCATCGGAACTTCATTCACGGGATGGAGGACATCCCAAAGTGTTTCCTTAAGGAACTTGGGAACATCGTCAATGATTACACGGAATTCGGGAGGAAGGAATCCTTTGATAATTCCCCAGTTGAAATCCTTGTCAACGATGTTAAGAAGACCGTCTTCAAAGCAACCTGCAAGGTATCTTACCAAGCTTCTGATAACATCCATATCAGTCTTATCTGTTGATGAACGGCGAACAGTAGCGATTTCAGCTCTTGAATCTTCAAGAACGCCAAGGTCGCCAACGATGAGGTCGCCGAACAGCCAGTTGCCGGTAAGTGAATAAATAGAATTGAGGGCTGCATCCGTTGATCGGAGGTCAATGCTGCCGATAAGAGGAATATCAATGTAGATATCTTCTTTCTGAAGCATAACATCAAGCTGATCAAGAAGAATTGAAGCCTTCTGTTCAAGCTCAAGCTCAACCTTGTCAATACTGTTATACTGATCGGTGATTGCCGAATCAAGATAATCGGCGTGATATGCTGATGCTGCGACGGACATGGTTCCAAAAATCATAATCGCTGACATAAGCACAGCTAATATTCTTTTAGCTTTTGACATAAGAGTTTCCTCCTTTTTAAATTTCAAAGAAATTGTTTTATCAAAAAAATTTTATACCGTCCATCTATTTAAAATCGATAAAACTTATATTTTAGTTTTTTCTGGGTGAAGTAAACTTTGTGAATGAATAAGAATGAGCGAGTTTGAAATCAAATCTCACCCCTATTTGAATTGCATAACCCGCTCATTCACAATTGTTTACCATTGCTATCACATCCTTTCCGGTGTTGCACACATATACAAATTAAACTTGTATGACTATGAACAGTACAGTAATCCATTCATAGTGTTGCATTCACATTCGTTTAATTTATATTTAAGGTAAAATATTTTTTGAAATGAATATGTCGTGGAGGTGTATACGACATATCAATTAACAAAGTCAATATTCGCTACAAATGCATCTGCAGCCGAAATATCTGAAAGGCCGCCGTCTTTTGATGTAAGGGTTATCATCAACACTCTTTCGTCCACTTGTATCAAATAACAATATGCATCGAGCTGTGAACCATCATCATCGTTTACCGACATTGCAAAACGTTTCATCGGTATGCTTTTAATCTTTACATCTTCAATTGTACTTTTGGCAAGACCTTTAGATTCAATATACCTATATGTTTCGGAAACATACGATTCAAAATCGGTAACAGATTTCGTTTTATCCATTATATTAAATTGGATTGTACCTTGTTTGTTTTCGAGCATTGGGTCAGTATCACTTGACTTTAACTCAAAGTCATCGGGAATTTCCAAGTCATATGCAGGTGCCATTAACTTGTCATCCTGAACGATGAGGTAATCATCAGATAAAACCTCTGTGACATCATTGCCTTCAACATCGGTTGCTGCGACAATGAGATTGCCGTTGTCATCCGTTACTCGTCCACCATCTTTCGCTGTAATCATTTCGTATGATTTGCCATCTGAACTGATTACTTTAGGTCCCGAAACTTTACAAGAAGAAAGTGCGAGAATAGCTCCGATAAGCAAGAAAACTGGTACTACACGTTTCATAGAAATCCTCCTTTTTGATATTCGTTGAGTATTTGCTACTTACACTTTATGGAAGAATTTTTTTGATTTCAATAGTTTGAACAAAACTGCGGTTTTAGAATGCAAAATTTCCGATTAACGACATAAACGTTGTATTGTTTCAGATTTTCTCAACTTTTTGATATTTATTTCATCGCATATAGAAGTGCTTGCTCTTTAGCTATGAACATATGATAAAATTCTTTTTGTCAATTAATAAGCTCTTTAAAACACAATAGATTTAATTTCAGTTATCATTATAAAAGCCATCTGTACCATAGTGGAACAGATGGCTTTTGAACATACACTATAATTGCTTTCAAAATAGTTTTTAACACAACGACAATTATATTGTACGGTTGTATGAACCTAAATATTAAATCTTTATGCTTTAATGTCATTTAAGTTAGAAATGACAAAATGTAGCTTTTTAAAATCTGTTTTTACTCTTCTCAATTCAAAATCATAGTTAAGAAAAGTTTTGTAATAGCCAAAATTTCACGCATATAATTTACTGGCATGCTATACCATACGGTTGATGCTCCTATATGTGTGACATCCATCCCTAAAGAAGCAGCGTATTTTTCAGCTCTAAAGATATGATAATCATTTGTTATAAAGCATATTGAGGAATCTTCAGCCAAAATCTTATCAATTATTTCTTTCGAAAAAACAAAATTTTCGTATGTGGAAGTCGCCTTGTCTTCTTTTATAACTTTTTGAGATGGTACACCTTCAGAAATCAAATACCGTTTCATTGCTTCAGCTTCAGAAATATCTTCCTGAGCTCCTTGACCTCCGGAAACTATTATTACAGAATCAGGATTTGCGGCGCTGAATTCGACTGCTTTGTCAAGTCGGTTTGCAAGATTAGGGGGAACCTCTTCTCCGCGTATCCCTGAACCGAGAACAACAATAAATTTTTCATCGCCTTGAACAGTATCAATACTTCCATAAACTGCAAGAAAATAGCTGAATAGAATTAATACAAAGCTTAACCCTATGACAAAAATGTGCATTATTTTAATCTGCTTGATTTTGTCAAAAAACACTCCGTACAGAATTAAAACAGCTGAATAGATTGACAGCAGAATCAAACCTACATTAAAGTTTAACACAAAAGGCATAACAATAGTGTTTAATAAAAGCAAAAAACCGATGGATATTGAAATAATTCTTGGCAGTTTTGATTTAACCATAATGACCCCCTATTTTTTATGCTGTTTATATACCCTTTGTTGCAAATGTTTTTTAATTCTCAACGAAAAATAAATCTATTTGCAAGATCTTCTTCTGCATACTGTCCGGGACACTCTGTTTGGGGATTTAGGTCTTTATGCTTTTTTACAGAGTCTATTCCATATTTGTAGTTTAGCCAACCAATAAGTCTTTGGAGACTTACTATTTGGCTTTCTGTAGGTCTTGTTGATTCTGCGTTAAAATCAAAAGACGGATCTAGGTGACCCATTAAAACGATCCCTATTTTGTGACTGTTTTGATCAGCAACATGTGATCCATTTCTAAAAATCTCACGTCCCTCATAAATCGTTCCATTAGCATTAATTGCAAAATGATACCCGACATCAGAAAATTTATCTAATTGAGATTCTTGTAGGTCTGCCATCGGTTCATTTGCGGGTCTTGTTGTGTGGTGTATAACAATAGTGTCATAAAATTCCCTCAAATCCTCTTCGGTTGGGTTTGGTATTATTTGTCCATCAATTTTTATTTCTCCTGTATCTCCACCCTTAAGAGTAAAGGGCACCGCGCCCCATTCCTCTCTACTCACTATTGTTGGTGTAATAGATTCAAAATACCATTTTTGTTGATTGACTCCCATATATTCCCATATTTGAATGTTAGCTGTCGCAGCAGTACTGGGGCCACAAACATCTAAAACTTTTTGGTTATTGCTCCATTTTGAAATAATTCTGTATGTACCATCATTATTTGATACTAATTTAAACAATAACCAATCTGCATTTTCTAAATCTTCAAACACATCAACATTAGAACCATTTTGTGTTGGGTTGATTTCTACATCGAGACATTTATCTTCATTATGCCAAAGAGAATGCAGTTTATAATATCCGTCACCTTGATATTTAACAACCCAGACTTGATTTCCATTTCCATGAAAGTTATACTGTATAACATTACCATTTGCAATTGCATCTTGTTCGGTATCTAAATACAAATTACTATATTTAGAACGGATATAATATGCACCATCTGCTATTGAAGTATCCTCACTATAGTTTACAACAATTGATGGCAGCTTGTTTGCACTGTTTGCAGAGCAAAAATGGCGGCTAGAAACACCTGTAGTGCTTGCAATTAACGCAAATCCATAATTCGGAGTGAAACCACCTTCGTTGAGTTCAAATTCAAGCCAGTTTTCAAATAAACCTGTTATGTTAAAATTATACCATCCTGACGAACTTATTGTCAATGAATCAATGGGTGCAGGCATAAATCCGGGTTTGTTTGAATATGTTATTGAAGAATCAGTCCAAGTGCCGGCAGTGTCATAAACATTAATTGTTGCACTGCTTGTTTTGCCCGACCCTTCATATACATTATAATAAGCTGATGTTATTTTTTGAGGATTGATATATTTATAACTTGATACAGTGTTCAATTTTATATATGTTATCGCTTCCTTATAAGATGAACCATGATAGCCAACCATATTATACTCATTGGTATAGTAATTATTATTGGGATATCCGCTGTAAACAGGAGCATCATACATATTTGATGTGCCTGTGTTAATGGTTGGGTCAACAATAACAGGATAAACTGTTGTTTCACTTTCCAAAAACGCCTTATCAACGATTACAGTCAATTTATAAATGCTCTTGTTTTTGTCAATTGCTTCAAGTTTCAAAGAATTATACAGAGTAAAATGAACCTCATCGTTTTCGTTGTTGCCTACATAAGAGTCTTTAGCATTTATCTGACCGATAAACATCTGCATTTCCCGTGTTTCGGGGTCGAGTAGAGGAATGGAATCTCCTTCCATTTTTTCAGGGATAAGACCGTTAGTGTTGACAACAAAATCAAAAGTGTTTTTGCCGTTGTATTTCTCAATAATAATATTTTCTTTAATGCCGTTAAGTATAGAAGAATACTCAATTGAAATATCTCTGCCAAAAACACCTGAATAATTCACTGAATTTCCAATTTTTAAAACTTGAGAAATACTCCTTTCAGATGATTGGGTTACGGTGTTGTTTGAAGCTGGCGTAAGCGTAACCTCATAATCACCGTATTCTATTTTTATGCCATCATAAATATCGGCAGGATAGAATCCTTTTATTTCGTTTTCAACACTTTCAAAAGCATAGTTTTTAAATAAAGATATGTTCTCTTTCGAAGATGTTAAGTTTTCTTTTTTTAATTTGATTACATTATCTTCTTCATATTTGATTGGCGTTTGAAAAATATGAAGTGTGTTAGTTCCATCACTGTTTTTTACGGTGATACTATACATGTCATCAACATCTTGATTAATTATTTCAACAGGAGTTTTTTCTGTGGAATTAATAGAAGACGATACAACTGTAGGCAAGTCCGAGAGTTGGTATTCTTCATAGAGTTTTTCTTCTTTTACAGAAATGTTTACTAAATCAGAAACAATAGAATCGACTGCATTTACATCTGTAACATTTACAATGGCAATTATAAACACAATCATAAGCGATATAATTTTAAATAAGATATTTTTTGTTTTTTTCATCTATATTCTCCATTTTATAATAACATTTTTCGTAATGAGTTTAGTAAGTTTTGAGTTTAACAAATATCATATATGTAATGAGTTGAAAAGAGGGTGATTTATCAGTGATGAATCGCCCTCTTTTTAGATATACATAGATTATAAAGTATATAGAACTAATGAAGAGTGATAAGATTCAATGGTTCTGTTTATGGTATTAAATCAATTGTATTTATGGCGCTTCGTTTCTAATATCAATGTATTCTTGGGGAATATGTATTGCGAGTGCATTTACATAAGTATACCAGTTGCCCTCAGATTCTACATATACATCGTATAAATAATCACCAGCCTGATAATGAATATATCCTGCAGTCCATATTAAATTTTCACCATCTTCTACAACTGTTCCATGTCCGGTATCACGATATAAGTGATAGGTAAATCCATGAATTTTATCATAAAAACGTATTTCAGAAACTGTATTGTCAGTTACAAAGGTTTTATAGGATACAACTTGATGAGGTTGTATTTCGTGTGTAACAGTTACGCTTTTGAGATGAGGATCTGTTTCGGTTACTTCGCCGACAATTTCTCCGTTTTCCGTAACAAACAACTGTGTATCTTCAGGAAGAACATCTTCGGAAACTTCAACAAGGAACTCTTTGCCTGGATATAAAGAAACATCATTAAATGCTTTAATTTCTGTTTCATCGGTCGTGCCTGCTGTTCCGATAGCGAAATCCATTGAGCCATAATCGTAGGCTTCAACTTCGATGCTTGCAACATCTACTCCAGAAGGAATAAAGAACATTTTTCCACCGTCATCAGTAATCCATGATACAACGCCTATATCTGTCACTTCTGGATAAGTAATACCTTCTTCCTGACTTTCATAAGCTATTATGTTACCATCACTATCCTTAATTGTAACACCTACGGGACAGAATATCTGCAAGAGATTGGGCAACAAGCCTCTTATTGTTGAATTTTCAGATTCTTCCATTATTTCACTGTATGTAATGCCTTCGTGGTCGTTCATCCATTTCATATAGACTGCCATAGAATGGCTTAGTAAACCTACAGGTCCTGTTTCCCACCCATCCTTAAATGGCATATTGAGAGGTATATCTATGCCATGTCTTGACCAAAAATCAACAACGGGTATTAATAATGTTGATGGGAGATATGTAACAGAATCATTTGTGTTTAAAATATTAAAAATATTTGTGTAAGCTGTTGTTGATTCACCTGTTATTCTTGAACTAACCATAGGTGTAGCAAAGGTATATGAATAAACATTGTCTTCACCTTTGGTTTCATTCAGCTTGGCGGAGACTATGTTTGCAACTGCAGCACCAAGACTGTGACCTGTTACAAGAATTATAGGATTGTTAGTAATGATGTTGTTATCAGATAAGTACTCTTCTAAATTTTCAATTACAGTATCTGCCATTTCGTCAAATTTGTTATCTAAAGGATATAACTGCGTTATTATATTATTTATCCAATCTCCATCTGTAACTGAACCTCGCACAGCAATAACAACAAGTGGACGAGTATAGGTGGTCTCATCTGTGGTTACTTGAAGATCATCTCCAGTGCTCCTCGTGTCGCTGCCGTTAGTATATAACCCAGCATCACGAATTCCTGAATAGTCAGTTGAATAAAATAAATCAGATCCGTAAACATTGTTTAATTCTCCTTCGGTGTTTTGTGTAAGTTCAATGTTGCGATGAGCTATTACATGGGCTCCGTAATTATTAAGTTCATAGTTGTAATCTTCATAATTACTGAATCCAAAGCTTTCAAAAACTTCTGTTACAGGTTCAGTGACATCCCCCATAAAGTTTCCAGGAATCATTGGGAGGTTACCACCTTCGGGATAATTATATGCTGCGTAACTCAATTCCATAGCCCAAGTTGCAAGAGCGTGATTGTAATCTGAAGAACTTTTATAAGCTATATTTCCCTCAGAATCAATCTCGTTGAAATAAAAATCAACATAATCAAGCTGCTTAACTGTAATTTCTTTCGAATCTTTCCCATCATTGGTTTTAACGGTTATTTTTCCTTTTCGATGTCCTTCTTCATTATATTCGAAGACTTTTATGATAATATTATCTAATGTATCTTTTTCTGCACTCAGCCAATTTTGGGCGGATTCTTCTATAAATACATTCCATGAGGTGTTAGAAACAACGGAAACAATTTGAGAATCACCTCGACAATCAAACAATAAATTTTCTTTCTCAACAACCACTTTTGAAGCTGCACCAAGCTGTATAACATTTACTGTACCAATTACTGTGTTCCCGGATGTAACAACTACAATTCCTGTTCTTTCATCCGTACTGTTATTTTCGGTTACAGAAATACTGAATGTTGATGAATCTGAGCCACTTGACGGTGAAACAGTAAGCCAAGATTGGTTGGTTGTTGCTATCCATTCTTTGCTTGTTGTTATATTTATCTCCGGACTGGTACTGCTTTCAGAATCAGCGCTCCAACTTGATTGATCAATACCTGAAGGCACATAGTTAAAACTTATTGTCGGACGATTTGATTCTTTCGACACTCTTGTGGAACAAAAATCAACTTGTGTTTTGGTTGATTCATCGGATGATGCAAGCATAATGCCGTTGTTCGTTCCTTTATTAACCCAACGTTGAACTGCTTCAGTTATATTGAAAGAATAACTGTCTGTACCAGAGTTTGCTGGAACAGAAGTAAGATATAAGGCACCGGGAGTCGAATTGTAACCATTATTAGAATCGATAAACGGCTGATTATTCCATGATATTGTATCCATATCCCAAGAATTCACATTACAACAGTCATAGACTTTAATAGATATATCATCGGCAAGAAGAGCCTGATAATAATTATCTTTTTTAAGGGTCAGCGTTGCCGAATTTATAATGCTTCCTTCAGGAACATTATCTGGAACTGCTATTTTAATATATGTTCGAGTTAAATTTGTAAGATTTCTTCCGATACGGAGTCTGTCCTTAATTCTTGCCGAATCATCATACAATCCATTAATTACAAACACATCGTTTATGCTTGAATTCAACAACTGAATTGTAGGATCAATTACTACAGGAAATACCCTTTCGGGGCTGTTAATCCATTCGGCATTTGCAACAAGTGTCATGACATATTCATCGCCGTTTGACACAAGTGACATTTCTATTTCTATGCTTTCTTCGTTATTTGAATCATACATATATGGAGCTTCAATAAAAAAAATAGTTTCGTCGGGATTGTTTGGCTCAATCAGGCTTATGGAATTATCGGGATTTATAACTGGTGTAAGTCCATCAAAATCCATATCAAAACTGTAGGTGTATTCAGATTGAGGCTCATAAACAACGATGTTTTCTTTAACGCTGTTGCTGGTTACAATGTATTCAAAATCTGTGTCAGGCATAATTTCTTTATATTTAACTGCACTTGATTGATTATCAACAGTCATTAGTTTGGCATTATGAGCCTCTATATCGTTGCTATCCAAGGTGGATGCGGTTGATACATTGTTAATGCTTTTAACTGTATCAAGTTTTACAACTTCTGTGTTTGATGAAAGTGTTTCAAGTTCAACTACAGATGCATATGCTTCTAAGGAAACATCCTTTTGGTCTGAATTTACGCCAAATCCAATTTTATATCCTTTATTCTGTGCAGTTATTTTTTGCCCATCAGAAAAACTCTGTGGTATACTTACATCCAAACCTCCGGCTTTGGTTGTATAGGTAGGTTTGCCCGACTCACTCAAAGTTGTTCGGTTAAGAGATAAGCTGTTGTCAATTTCTTTCCATTCACCGTTTTCTTTGTAGTGTACCGGAGCAGAGTATGTAGCTGCAATATAAGAACCGTCTTCGCAAAGGAAGTGTTTTACATATTCCTCTCTTAACTCAGTCACTTCTCTTACTATTTTTGCATCCGCTTCTTCAATGAGCATATCCTGAACTGCGAGAGATACAGGAATAGCACTGAACAAAAGAATGGTTACAAGAACGAATGAAAAAATGCGTTTGATGTACTTCTTTGTTTTCATAATATAGTCCTCCTTTTGATTATTTTGGAACTTCTTCCGTTTTTAACTTATTATAAAATTTTAAGTGTTTCAATAGTTCAAGCAAATCTGCGGTTTTAGGATGCAACATTACTGATTGACGGTAAAAATTTATTGATTTATAATATAATCAAGTAAAAATATATATTTATTACTTTCATAAGTTTTAATAAAGTTAAGGAGTCAATAAGTATGAGAATTTGCATTTGTGATGACAATGAAGTAATGCATCAGGAAATAAGAAAGTGCCTGCACCCATTCTTTACCGAAGCTGATATGCCGCAGATTACAGATTTCTTTCAGGGTGAAGAATTGGTTGAACATTATTCTTCACAAAAAGATTTTGACATAATCTTTCTTGATATAGAAATGGGAAAAATGAACGGTATTGATACAGCTACGGAAGTACGGAAGCACGCACCGGAAGCAATTATTATATTCGTATCAAGCCACAAGAACTATGTGTTTGATGCTTTCAGATGTGAAGCATTTCATTTTTTGGTAAAACCTATCAGCCAAGAAGAGTTTGACGATGTATTCAATCGAGCTTTACATAAGCACAGGGTAATGAACGAGAAATATCTCGTTTGTTGGAAAAACAGCAGACAAATTCTTATGATTGGTGACATAACATATATCGAGGGATATAAAAGAAGATTAAAGGTTCATATTGTAGGCGAAGAATATGAACATATGGGAAAAGTTTCAGATGCCTACGAAAAACTTAAAGCTCACGGATTTCTTCGTCCACACCAAGGCTTTGTTATAAATATGAGACATATTAAGTCTTTCGGCAGCACGGAAATAATTCTAAGAGACGGTTCAAAAATTCCTATCGGTGAAAAAAGAAGAAAAGAAATATTGCAGATGTATGATAAATATATTCAAAAGTGGAAGTGGTGATTATATGGCTGATTATGTAATTAATTTGTTTGGCAATATTTGTGAGTTGTTTATTATTCTTTTCTTTTTCAAAGATCGTTACAAAACTAATTTAAGTAGAATAGTTTTTGTTTCTTTATGTGTTGTTTTCACTGTTTTCCAATTTTTAAATACAAATTTATTTTTAGCAGAGTCACAACTTGTTTTGTTGGGCTCATTTGTATTCACTTTAATTGTCACAACTTTGTTTAAAGTAAAATGGGTATATAGATTTTTGTTTTCTCTTTTTATTTTCTTATCAAACACCTGCGCTGAAATAATTGTAGGTATGTTTTTATCTTTATTATTTGAAATTAACATTTCAATGCTACAACAAAAACCTGTTTTATTTGCTATTTGTACAATCACCTCTAAATTCCTCACATATATTATTGTTCTTATGACAAAAAGGAAAAGATTTAGAACAGATTTTCAGTCATTAAAACAAAACATAGTGCTTGTTTTTTCTTTGCCAATTACCTCTTTTCTTGTTATGGTATTGTTTCTTGGATGTTGTTACCAAATTGATAACTGGGTGTTTTACATTATCACGCTTATTACATCTGTTGGTTTAGCTTTTGCTAATATCGCTGTTTTTTACATAATTGACAAGCAAAATGAACTTATTGAAACCAAAGAAAAACTTCTTTTTGCTGAGTTGCACATAAGCAATCAAGTTTTACACTACCGAGAGCTTAACAAACATCAAAACGAATTAAGAATATTCAGACATGACATAAAAAACAGATTGCTTTCCCTTATGGCTTTAGTAAAAGACGGCAAATCTGACAAGGCACTTCAAATAATGGAAAGAAATCTAAATTGGCTTGAAGAAATGAATAGTAACATTATAAATAGTGGCAATCCTGTTATTGACGCAATTATCCAAGCAAAGCTTCACGTTGCAAAAGATAACGGTATTTCTTTTCAGATTTCCACAAAACTTGCAGAGGAAATCAAAATGGATGAATTAGAGCTTGGTATTGTTTTGGGAAATGCTTTGGATAATGCAATTGAAGCTGTCGAAAAAAGTTCTGAAAAGGGTAAAAAGAGTATTAATCTTACGTTGATGTCAACCGATAACAGAATCTCAATATCTGTCTCAAATCCTGTAGAAGAAGATGTCAATACGGAAAAGTTGATTACTTCTAAGAATGACAAAGAAAAGCATGGCTATGGTATCAAAAGCATAAAAACCATTGCTCAAAAGCATGACGGAGTAGTTTCATTTTCATGTGACAACAGGATATTCAATATAAGCATCAATATGGCGAACAAATAGCACAAAACCGCAAAGTTGCATCCTAAAACCGCAGTTTTGCATTTTTTCTTTAGTTTTCTATTTTTTTACTTTATTATGTGTACGAGAACTTTTCTCGTACACTTTTTTATTTTGGACGGTGAAAAAGTATGTATAAAAAGATTTCACAAATAATAACTCACAAATTTGTAACGCTTGGAATAATATCTGAGAACGATTATGAAATATATAAGTATGGATTAGAACTCCTTATTGCATTGTTATCAACCACAATTGCTATCATCTTAACATCAATACTTATTAACAAATTTTTTGAAACAATATTATACTTGGTCGGTTTTTTTAGTGTTAGAGTAATATGCGGAGGTTATCACGCAAAGCGTCATTACACTTGTTTTGCCATAACAAACTTATCTTATTTTTTGTTTGTATTTTTAGACTATTGTTTTTTTGAAAAGCCCTATATGGTTTTTATAACAGGATTTATGACTATAGTTTCTTCAGTATTAATAGTAGCTTTTGCACCAATTGAACATCCTGATAATCCTATGACAGAATATAGAAAAAGCAGAAATCGTTTTTTTAGTTTGCTTCTTACATTTTTAATTTGTATAATTTACTGTGCTTCTTTGGTTTTAGAAAACATATCACCATATATATTTAACTACACTACAGGAATATTTTTAGCTGCTCTCGCTATATTAACAGCTAAAATTGAAAATTCAATTATTAAAAGAAAGGAGGAAAGGCTATGAAAAAGATTGTAATGCGTATTGCACCCATGCTTGCGTCATTAGCTCTTTTGGTTGGGATTTCATCTGTAAACTCACCAAGTTATATTATCTTCCATCAGCCGAAAGTGCCTACAGGTCTTGAAAAGTACAGAAAGTAAATTAAATCAAAAAACAAAATGACAGACATCTCAAAAAGTGTCTGTCATTTTGCTGATATAATTAAGTCGGATACTTTGATGTCAAGTTTCCCCAAAAAAAATTTAAGCTGAGTTGGATTAGGTAAAACCGATCTCGTTTCCAATCCAACATATTCTTCGGTTTCTATTTCCAAAATTTTAGCCATTTGAGATACTTCATAATTAAGGTTTTCTCTAATAAATTTCAGGTTATTATGAAATCCGGTTCTTTCATTTTTCTTAATTAAATCAATTGTTGTTGAATTGGCTTTCTTTCTTTTCTTCGGAAAATACAAACAAAGATTATCTTTAAGTATAATTTCGATTTGGTCTTTTCCCAATCCTTTCAGACTGTTCAAATATTCATCACATATAATATCGTCAATAGTATATACATCCAACAAAAATTTTTCGAACGGTACTCTGTAAATTATTGATAATAAAATCAACATTTCGGTTGTGAGGTAAGCAACATCCCCTTCACTTCTTTTGTATTTATAGCTGTTTACATATATTGTGTTGGAAACTTGTGCTTCTGATATTCCCAACAGTTCACGAACTGCTTTGATTTTTTTAGGAATCATACATACACCTCAAAAAATATACTGTATAACTAAAGAATACAATTTTATGACGATTTTGTCAAGTTTGACGAAATCGTCATTTTTTTACTTTTAAATTTCATATACTATAATTATAAAAGATTTATAAAAGATATATAAGGTGTGAGTAAATGTTAGAGTTAACTGTTGGTGGGTTTGTAAAAAGAAGACGAATTGAACTTAATCTTACACAGGCAGAACTTGCAGAAAAAATAAATTCGGACACCTGCTATATCAGTCGAGTAGAAACCGGAGCCAGAAAACCTACTATTGATAATTTGGCTGCATTGGCAAACGCCCTTGAAGTTTCAAGTGACTATCTGTTAGGACTTAATTCAAATATTGTTCTGCATAAACATGTTTCAGATATGGAAAAGGTTCTGCAGAATTTAGTTGAAGAGGATAAAGAGGCTGCTATAAGACTTTTTTATGAGTTCACTTCCAGATGTAAAACAAAAGAATAGCTTATAAAAACAGCCTGCAGATGTAGGCTGTTTTTGATTTTGGGTACACAAATTAAACCTGCTTAAAAAAAAGCAAGTCAATATTAACCAAAGGACGGTTGGTTATGAGTATAAAAAAGCTACTTCATCAAAGATTATTAATTGTTTTGTTGGTATTTGCTTCGTTTGCAATGTTTTCTTTTTGCAATTTTATAGAGTCGGCAAAACCAACAACAGAACCTTCTTTCTACCAAACAATTGCAACCAAAGTTTATAGTGAATCACCAAAAACAACCCACTATGTGCAGCAACCACAAAAAAGTTTTTCTGAATATGGTATTCCGTCATACTCACAACACCCATTTGTGATATTGAACAACAATGTTCCTTGGTTCAACGATTCAGATATGGTCGCCAATGCTTTTGAACAATATTGTGAGCTTGATCAGCTCGGACGGTGCGGAACAGCGTTTGTTTGTGTCTGTAAAAACACTATGCCGACAGAAGAACGGGGCGAAATCGGAAACATAAAGCCTTCAGGTTGGCACACTGTCAAGTACGATATGGTAGACGGTAAGTATCTATACAATCGGTGTCACCTTGTTGGTTATCAACTTTCGGGAGAAAATGCTAACCCTAAGAATTTGATAACGGGAACTCGATATTTAAATGTTGATGGTATGCTCTACTTTGAAAACAAAGTTGCTGATTATGTTGAAAACACAAATAATCATGTGTTATATAGAGTGACTCCAGTTTATGAAGGAGATAATCTTTTGGCCAACGGGGTTATAATCGAGGCTTATTCTGTTGAAGATAACGGTGAAGGAATCTGCTTCAATGTGTTTTGTTACAATGTTCAACCTGGAATAATAATAGACTATTCAACTGGAGATAGTCAATTAGCAGTACCGTTAACTACATATTCAATTGCAGATAGTACAAAGTATATTGTAAATATAAACACAGCCAAATTTCACTATCCGTTTTGTTCTTCTGTTGAAGATATGAAAGAAAAGAATAAACGGTCATTCAACGGAACAAGAGAAGAACTTATTGAATTAGGCTACATACCGTGCAAAAGATGCAATCCATAAGATTATTTGTTTTCCTTTCTTTTGAAAACAACGAAATACTCATCTCTTCCAATTTCGGGCAATTTGCCATTACAAACAAAACACCTATCTATTTGTTCGCAAGTTGAGCATTCTTGGCATTTCCACTGCTTAAATAGTTCTCTGATATTAGCTTTACCTATCATAGGAAACTTAACTTTCATTTCAACTACGAAACCTATATGTTCTATTATGTCGATAAAACTATCATGCGTAACACAGAAAAAGCTTTTTACATCATATTTTATCAAATCTTTTTTCAGAGCTTCTGCAAACAGTTGCTTTAAATGCTCTTTGTCGGTTATGCATATTCCGTTGTTCAAACACTTTTTCTTTTCAAAGTTTTGGCAGCTACGATTAATATTGAAATGTCCTAACGAATCAACAAAATAGTAGCCGTTTCCTACAAATCTTTTCATCATTTACATTCCTTTCTTGAGTATGTAAATTTTCCCTTTATATATAAATGACAAAAAACTTAAAATGTTACGCACATTTTTCAAAAAAATTATTTTTTCTATATTTTACACAAACAAAAGCTCTTGTTTTTGTCTAAAATTACAATTAATTTTGCATGTGTAAATCACACAAGTGAAAAAACGGAGGAAATGTATTACTTTATATTTTTAGCAAAATCAGCAATTTTGCACTCTAAAACCGCAGTTTTGCATTTTGCGTTGACACTTTAAATAAAATAATAGTAAATTTTTTATGGGTGAAGGTTACGTTTAATACATTTGTATCAGTTGAATCCGTCCAAATCATCTGTTACAACATTGTAAGATTCGAAGCCTTCGGCAGTATACCCAGCCCCGGTGTTATGTTGCACACATCGGGGTTTTATTTATAAATATGAAATCGAAAAATGACGAATTGCCACTAAATGCTTATGAAAAAGTTTTTGTTGTTTGAATACGAGAAAGTTAAAAATTCTTTAGATTTATTTTATGTGTTTAACGGAAAGACAATTGACTCATTACATAAAGCGATTGTATGTGAAGTGAAAAAAGATATTTATTTAAAATCGCAATACAGACATTGCAGTATTTATGTTTCGTTTGGAATTCCTGAAACATATCAAGCCTTTACCGAATATGAAATCTTAGGATTTATTTATCCGCCACACCATAAAACAATTATCAAAAAATATGTAATCCGCGAAATTGTCAACGAACAGTATTATAAACGTTAAATCCGACAAAAACGCTGTCGCTTTTTTGTGCATTATGCAGAAAATAAAAAAATCTCAAAAAAATCGCATAACATTTTGCGATTTTTGACATATATATATAGATTTAAAAATTTTTATTGAATCAAATTAAAATAAATGATAACTATTTGTTATCGTTAATTATTGAGGAGATACCAAGTAATATGAAAAAAAATTCATCAAAAAAACAAATAATATTATTGATTATCAGCCCTGTTCTTTCGATTGTTTCTTTTGTTTTAACATACTTATTAGATCCGTTGAAATATGCGTCTCAATCTGCATTAGCGGCAATACCAGCATTTTTGCTTTCAATAATAATATTGATAATTGGACAAAATATAAACACTCATAATGAAGTAGAAAAAGTTTCTGCTGATTCGGAACGTCTTTCTGAAACGGTAAAAAATTATTTGCATGTAACAAAGCTTGGCACGCCTAAAAGTGCTTGGGAATACATAATTAATAGATTGCCAGTTCTGGAGTATGTACAGAACACATCATTTAATTTTGAAGATGAAGAAGATCAAACAAACGAACGTTTATATGACGGTAATATATACCAACAGTCATTTGCTAAGATAGCAAAACAAGTAAATCACGGTTTGGTTTGGAAAGATATTGGTGATTTGTCAGCATTAGAACGATTCAGAAAAATAGATGGTTATGTGTCTGAAAAGAACAAACGCAACTACCAATTTAAATTAATAACACAATCTGAACCACAAATAGGATTCATCATATTAACCTACTTAGATGGTACAACAGAAGTTTTATTTAATTGGGACTTCAGAGATATTCCACAAGACCCGGTTGTGCTTCTATCAAGAGATCTTGAAATTATTAATATGTTTGCTGCCCAATACAAAGGATTATGGCGGGTCGGTGTCAGCGATTATGATAGTATGGCCACCAGATCAACTTCAAAAAAATAACGATTTGACAATGAATTGTCTTGATTAATCCATTTTTGAAGTTTTAGTGCTGATCTTTCAGATAGATTTTGAAGTGTCCAATCAAGTGTTCCGTTATAATATGGAATAAACGATTCCGGAAAAGGACTGGTTCTCTCAAATAGCTCAAAACTATATTTAATGTTTGTATAGTGCGACCTATATATCGCAGAAAATGTTCTATCTAAATCATAATGGTTAAATTTTTTACTGCCCTCTGTTGAAAGCCTTAAGTCGCTTTCCATTCTTTGCCTTTCTGCTGTTGACATAGGTCCAAAACGAATGGATGCTCCATCATATTGACGAACAATCAATTTCCCTCTTGGAACTCTATTTGATAATATATCAATAAAATCATCAATATCTTGAATGTATGGGAAAATGTTAAAGGCTAATGTTATATCACCAGGAGGAATTTTTGAAACATCTTTTTCTAGATCCATTTGCAGAAAGGTAACCTTTCTTTTCCAGTTTTTGCTTCTTTCTGAAGCAATGCTTAAGACTTCATAATCAGCATCTATTCCGATGAACTCACAATCTTCTGGCATATATTCGTTTAACAGTTCCAACCACAAACCAGTGGCACATCCTAAATCAACAATGCTTTTAGGGCTTAATTCTGCAAGCTTTTTTGCAAATGCTGTTCTTTCTGGAAGTTTAGCATTATGGTGATCTTCTAACCATTTGGCGTTAGCTAACGGTTTTCCAACCGAATTTTCTTGGGTGTTCATAATCATACCACCTATCTTTTTAATATTACTTTAATGTATAACAAATAGTTATCATTTAAAAGAAGAAAATAAAAAACCTACAGACACAATCTGTAGGTGAAAGATAAAGGGCTACATTTTGAATTAATAATATTTAGCGATAAAAATGAAAGTGAGCTGGTTTGCTTGGATAAATCAACAATATTTAAAATGGTACAAGATTATTTAAACGACACTCCGCTTCTTTTGCTGGGAACTGGAGCGAGTATTCCTGTAGGGATACCAGGCATGCCTCTGCTCGCTGAACATTTGAGGAATGAATTGAGTGATAAATATAAAACAAACACTAACTGGGAGCGCTTTGTCGAAAGCCTTGATAACGGTATTGCTTTAGAGCAGGCATTAACAGATGTTACGATGGATGAAAATGTAGAACAAGACATTAAAAAGTGTACCTGGGAATTAGTTTCAAAATATGATCTAGAACTTTTTAAAAAAGTGCTGAACAATTCCGTGAATCTGGATTTAACAAAGCTGTTACATCAATTTTATCAAGCTCATCCTCGTTGCATTAATGTTATTACTACTAATTATGACAGAATGATTGAATATGCTTGCGATCAGGCTTCGTTACCGTTGGATATCAGATTCAATGGTACATATATAAAAAGGACAAACACAGCTACTCCATGCAGTAAAAATACTGTTAATTTATATAAAGTGCATGGTTCTTTAGATTCTTTTGCTGATGCAAAGGGTGGAGTGGTATCTATACCCTTGCAAAGCAAAATTCCTGATGGATGTGTACCGTCTATAATTACTCCGGGCTGCAATAAATATAAAGACATTTTATTGGGTCCTGCACACAACATTTTACAAGAGGCAGATAATGCATTTAAATTAGCCTCTTCTTTTTTGTGCATTGGCTATGGATTTAATGACGGACAGATACAGAAAAATTTGTTGCAAGAAGCATCAAACGGTAAACCTCTTGTAGTCATAACAAAAGAATTATCTGATGCTGCTTTCGGTTTGCTTTGTAACAATTGCAGCAAATATATTGTAATACAAGAAGGCAAGACAAAAGATACCACCGAATTTTGGATTGGTAAAGAGTGTCAAGTCATATCAGGAACTTATTGGAGCATAGGTGGCTTTTTAGAAATAATATAGGGAGAGCGTAAAATGAAGATTTTTAATTATGATGAAATGAGTGTTATTGGAAAAGTTCAAAGTGTAGATACATCTAATGTTGTTATACATGTAGATGATACCACTCTTTTATCGAAGCTCCAGGTTAACCATTTGGTTGTTCTTCGCTCCTCGAAACAAAATCAGAGCCTTATTGGTCTTGTTGTCAAAATAATGAGAAAGTATGGCGACGAAAGTGATTTGAATGAGGGTGAGGAAATTGCGACATCAGACATTATAAAAGTTCTGCTCATAGGAACACTTTTAAATAAAGTGGGAGAAAGAGAGAATGTATTTAAAAGAACCCTTGAATCAGTTCCTGAAATAGATGCAGATTGCTTTATTATGTCTGAACAAAATCTTACTGACTTTATGAGCGTTGTTTCTTCAGCGGCTGAAGGAGTAACACATTCTCTCAAAATAGGTGCATATGCAATAAACAATACTGCAACAGCCTGGATTGACGGTAACAAGTTGTTTCAAAGACACGCTGTAATTGTCGGCAGCACCGGTTCCGGAAAATCATATACCGTAGCTACTCTTGTTGAACAGATAGCAAAGTTGCAATCGGCAAATGCCCTTCTTTTTGATATTCACGGCGAGTATGGCCCTATTACCGAAGGAAATGTTAAGCATTATAAAATTGCCGGACCTACGGATAACCTTTCTGATGATGTATTGTTTTTGCCTTACTGGCTTCTTACCTATGAGGAAATGATGTCACTGATGATAGATCGTAGCGACAATAATGCTCCTAATCAGGCTATGCTGTTTAGCAGAACAGTATTAGAAAAGAAAAAGGATTTTCTCGAGCAAAACGGTAAGGAAGATATGGTTGATAATATTACCATTGATAGCCCTATTCCTTATAGTATGGATCGTCTTATTGAGAAGCTTTCATTCTATAATACAGAAATGGTTCCTGGTGTAAAATCAGAAAAAAAGGGCGACTTCAATGGTCAGCTTTCAAGGTTTATTCAGCGACTTGAGTCGAAAAAATATGACAAAAGACTAAACTTTATGTTTTGTTCAGATGACAATCTGCTTGATTATGACTATATGAGTTCATTGTGTTCTAAACTTATGAGTTCAGCTTCTAATGGCGGTGGCGTAAAGATAATTGATTTTTCTGAAGTTCCTTCAGATATACTGCCGTTAATTGTATCCCTTATTGCAAGAGTTATTTTCTTTGTTCAGCAATGGGTTGATAAAGATAAAATTGCACCTATTGCTTTGTTTTGTGACGAAGCACATCTTTATATTCCGGAAAGTGCAACACAAGGAACAGAAAAAACAAGTTTGCAGAGTTTTGAAAGAATATCAAAAGAAGGGCGTAAATATGGTTTAAGCTTGATTGTAATTACACAACGACCTTCTGAAGTGGATAGAACGGTTTTGAGCCAAAGCAGCAACTTTATTGCAATGAAATTAACAAATGCAGAAGATCAAAATGTAATTAAAAGACTTCTTCCAGATAGCATGGGCAACTTCGCTGAACTTCTTCCGGTTTTAGATGTGGGAGAAGCGTTGGTTGTTGGCGATGCCAGTTTATTGCCTAGTAGAATTAATGTGTCTGAGCCTAAGCAATGTCCTAATAGCAATACCGTGAAATTCTGGGACGAGTGGTCGAAAGAACACACAGAAGATACGGTATCAATTGCCGTAGAGGCACTACGAAAACAAAGCAAATAAATGAATGATAATATTAAATTATCTTACAATAACAAGTAAAGAGAAAGTTGTTTATTCAAATATTTTAGGAGATGAAAAAATGAAAAAAAACTCTACACATTATAAGTACGATGTAGCTTTGAGTTTTGCAGGTGAACAACGAACCTATGTTGAAAAAGTTGCTTTGTCATTAAAGCGATTAGGGATTAGTTTTTTTTATGATAATGACAATCAAGTTGATTTATGGGGGAAAAATTTAATTAAATATTTGAGTGATGTATATATTAATCAGTCAAAATATTGTGTTATTTTTATTTCAAAAGAATATTGCAAAAAAAATTGGACAATTTTTGAAAGTGAAGCGGCTGAAGAACGCAATTTCTTTTCCCATGATTTTGAGAAATACCAACAATATATATTACCAGTTCGTTTTGACAATAGTGAAATCCCAGGATTGCGAAATACTTGGGGATATATTGATGCCACAAAAGTCACACCCGAAGAACTTGCAAAAAAAATTGCACAAAAAATAGATTCCTCATTAATTCCAAATTCTTTTGTTTGTAATGAATCTGGTGATTGCTTAGAGTATGTTTTTAATTATATTACAAGTCATCTTGAAGCATACTTTGAAACGGTTCTTGACCGTAGATATGAGTTTTTAACTGAACATCTTGGCAATTTATGGATAGGAACATATTACCATATGAAAAATCCACTTTACTGTATTTCAATAAGAAAACTAAAATTGACAGAAAATGTAAATGAACTTTTACTTTATAATGGTACATTTAAGCCAGAAGATTTAGAAACTTGTTTTACCGCTAGAATCCGTTGGGATAAAAACAATCATAGTACCCCGATTGTTTTTTATAACCATGGATTTGATATAGATGATTTAGTACGCAGTTACAGTTTAGAAACAATGAGTAATTATTTGATTTCTAATATTTGCAGAAAAACACCTAACTGTTCATACTAATATAGCGTTAGATATCACACTCAAAGTCGTGAGACTATTCATGCGTTTTATTGTATGACATAGTTTGTTGATTTTTCACACTTTGCATTTGTTAAATCAAAAGACTTAAGGAGACAAACAATTATGACAATAAATGACGCTGAAATCAAAAAACTTGAAAACTATTATCTAAACGCTAAGGAAACTTCTGCTGTATTTATTACTGGAGAAAAAGGGTTGGGGAAAAGTACAATTATTAGAGATTTTCAATCAAAGTATCCAAATACCATTTATATAAAGTCTCTTGGGAATCATGCTTTTTACCTTGAACCAATTATACACGCAATAAACGCTTTTATGCGACAAAAACATTTCGCAGATGGTTATTTTCCTTCTCTCCAGTCCGGATTCTCAATTGAAGAAGATATCATTAGGCAAATTCATGAAATATCAACAGAGCATAGAATCACTATAGTCCTTGAAAGTATAAACGCCTTTGATTCTTCATTGTTGCTTTTTTGCCGGGAACTCATACATACTTTTTTAACACGATATGAAACAAATAATATATTTATTATTGCTGAAATAGATGACGATGATGATATACATAAAAACAATCATTCGTTGATACTTCAAAGTTACTATTCTCTATCTACAAAAATAAAGTTTATCCAATTAAAGCGACTATCTTTTAATAGATTAAATCAATATTTTAATGATATTTTTGATAATAATATCATTATCTCAGAGAATGAACGTCACTATATTATCCAATCTTCTTTTGGAAATATAATGTATCTAAATATTATTGTTAATTATCTTAAACAGATTGGCTTAATATATGAGGATGGCTTACAAACAAAATGTAAAAAATTACCACGTGGAGTCTTAAGTCAAGTCCTGCGACAAAATATTATTTTTCGTTTTAACAAACTTGATGATTGTATGAAACATATTCTTTCTCGTTCAAGTATTATTGGTCAGGTTTTTGATAAACGAATACTCTATAGCCAATTTCAAATTTTACATACGAATGAGGTTCTTCAACAAATAGAGTGTGTATCCCAACTCATTTTCGAACAGAATGAATATCAATATTCATTTGAAAATGACGAAGTTTACTATTTTATTCAAGAAAAAATTCCAGCTGCTGAAAAAAACACATGGCACTCTATACTTGCCGAATATTATAAAAATCAGATTGAATTTAAGGATGCATTTGAGAGCAACTACTCTGAAAACTACATTAATAATGTTTTTTTTGCTGCTTATCACTACGAACAATGCCAAAATTTTTCCAAAGCAGTACCTCTTTATTTGAGGTTAATATCCACATATATAGCTTTAATGGATTATCAAAAAGCTATAGAAACTATTGAAAAAATTTATGAACAACTTGACTATATTAAATGTTCTCCTGAATATGAACGAATACGCGGGGAGCTTTTAGTACAAAATGCTGATTGTCATCGAATGTTAGGAAATTATGAAAAAGCAATTACTTTGTACAATAGCATAGAAAATAGATATTATTTTTTAGAATATCATATTTTGATGCAATCCAAATTAGGACTTGCATATTGCCTTCATATGAAAGGAGAATTACAGAATGCATTGTCCGTAGCACTGAAAATGAAGAATGAATTAAAAGATGATCAACATACAAGTTTGTTTTATCAAGTGCTTGCGTTTCTTTCATCGGTATATGACCTGTTGGGTGAGTATACTAAATCACAACAATATTATACATGGTCAATTAAACATTGTTTAAAATTTGGTCTCGAACATGAATACTATACCCAACTGAAAAAGGCTAGCATGATTTTTGACTTGGAAATTAGCCAACCAATGCAAGAAGAGGCGGCACGCTTTTTTGAACAGCAGAAAAACATACGTGAACTTGCTGAAACATTTCACAATTTGGGTACGGATAATCTTTATTTAACAAACTGTACACAAACTATGCAATATTTAGAAAAAAGTATAGAACTGTACAAGCGGTATAATAGTAGTGCCGTTCATTATCCTTTAAATACAAAAGCAATTTTATTATCAGTTTTTGAGAATAATTACGATGAGGCCTTACGAGTATTAGAAGAAGCTTTATCCTATTTATCAGAGAAATCGGAACTTCTATCGCAAGTTACATTACATATTAACTTGGCTACTGTATTAATAAAACTAGGTTTATATGAGGAGGCTCGTCAAAAAATCATTAAGGCTGATTCTTTAATTACATCTCCTGAAGGTAAATTAATTCCGTTTTGCCAAATATACTCATACATTGCATGGGCATTATATTTTATACATACTGAACAATATAAGAATGCCATTTCAAAATTAGAAACCTGCTTGGCTCTTCCTGATTTGCCAGAAAAGCACCAATACTTAGTAGCTAATTTGTTACTTGAGTTGAATCCAGAACTCAGTAATATACCTAAACTAAAACAAATGACAAGCATCGATTGTGAACCTCTTATGAAAAAGTTTTATCAAGAACACCTATTCTTTGCCACATTACGATGTTGGGAGTAGATTCAGATATGAAACAATGGATACTCTATTTGCCTTCCTTGGTAATTACTTAAAAGTAAAACCTTAGCTTGTTCCTCTATAATGTTGTTTGGTTCAATCACGATTTTTCCTCCATCACCAGGGCAATCTATAACATAATTGGGGATAGCATATCCAGAGATATTGCCGCGTAATGCACGAATAATATCTATTCCGGTTGAAACAGGAGTTATAAAATGAGACACGCCTTGAGTATAATCACATTGATATAAGTAATATGGTCTAACACGATACTTAATTAATTTTGTGAATAATATTTTCATAGTCTCTATATCATCATTTACTCCTTTTAATAAAACAGTTTGATTCCCAACTGGGATACCGTGATCCTGTAAACATGCACAAGCACGTACCGATTGTTCTGTGATTTCTAAGGGATGATTAAAATGAGTATTTACCCAGACCATATACTTTCGTAGAATTTTTGATAATTCTTCAGTTATTCGCATTGGAAGGACAACTGGTGCACGCGTTCCAATTCTTATTGTATTGATATGTTTAATATTCCTAAGAGATTTAAGTATATATTCCAGTTTTTCATCTTCTAAAAATAAGGGATCACCACCCGAAATCAGTACATCACTAATTTCTTTATGTTCATTTATATAAGCGATTGCTTGGGCAAAATAGTTCAATGGTGACTTTTCAATGCAGACAACAGTATTCTTCCTTGTACAATGCCTACAATACATGAAGCAATTATTTGTAACTAGTAGCACAACTCTATCAGGATATTTATGGATTAATGATTGAACTGGCATGTATTTTTGTTCAGAGAGGGGATCTATATCTAGTTCTTCAAAAGTTGTTAATTCTGAAATACTTGGAATTGCTTGCTTAAAAATAGGTGAATCTTCATATGGATACTGAATTAAACCAAGGTAATAAGGAGTAATACGCATCTTATAGTAATTACTAACTGTTTCAATAGATTTAAACTGTTCTTTAGTAAGTGTAAGGTGTTTTGCAAGTTGGTCAACATTTGTAACACAATTGCATAGTTGCCATTTCCAATCTTTTGTTATATCGTTCATTTTTTCTCCTTTGTAAGTTTAGGGTATCGTTTTATTGCATTTTGAATAATTTCTTCCAATATGTCACCAAAGGGTATTTCTTGCAATTCACAGCACATAGGATATGAACTATCCATTGCAAGATCCGGAATAGGATTAAGTTCCAAAAAGTAGATTTGTCCATCTAATCCCAAGCGAAAATCCGCACGGCTATAATCCAAACAACCTAAATATCGATGAATTTTTTTGGATGCTTCAATCAATTGTGATGTTATTTCATCACTCAATAAAGGAATCTGTTTTTTACATGCGTCATTAAATTTTTCTTCTATGCCATAAATGCCAATTTTTTCACCATTGCAACGAACAGTTTCTACAATTCCTAGGGAACGAAGTTGCTCACCATTTCCAATAAGAGATACTGTTAGTTCTCTTCCGTCAATGTATTTTTCACAAATAATTGTTTGATTATAAGTTTCCAAGAGTTCTGTTGCCTTATCCTGAAAATCCATAGGATTTTCAATCAATAACACTCCGCTACTTGTACCTTCGCAGCTAGGTTTTAACACACAAGGAAATGAGATAGTTTTGCTATATAGATTTATATCGTTTTTATTTCTTATTTCGCAAAAATCTGGAGTTTTAATATCTAAATAATTACAAATTATTTTAGTGTGAATCTTATTTAGACTCAAACTTAACCCATATGCATCTGTTCCTACATATGGAATTTCATACATTTCCAGTAAAGATGGAACCCATCCTTCTCGATTTCTACTTTTTATTCCTTCTGATGCATTAAAAACAATATCAAATTTCAAATATTCCTCGTTGCATAAATAATTGAGTAGTTTTTTATAACTCCCAATTAAAATTACATGATGTCCGTGTTGTTCAAATAGTCTTTTTATATATGTGATTCCAGCTGCAGTCCGAAAATCTGCATATCTCCAATCCGTAGAAGAAAATGAGAAATCCTCTCTGGTTTCATAAGTAATTCCAATATTCATTGTATACCTCCATAATCTTATAAAATAGATTTTTAATGTTATTATCCGTTTTGGTCATAGATAAGTTTAATTTATAAAACTTATTTTTTACAATAATAAATAGTTTTTGTAAGATAATTTAATATTATCGTTTAAAGAAAAGTAGCCGATGTCACATTTGTGTGGCATCGACTACTATTAAGCTATTTTGTTTGCTCTACCTTGATTTTATTACGAGGATGCTTCTGTGTTAAGATTCTTTTTTGAGCAGATAAACTAACATGGGTGTAAATCTGTGTGGTAGTAATCGAACTATGTCCTAGCAACTCTTGTATGTATCTTATATCTACATCTTCTTCAAGAAGCAATGTAGCTACAGTATGTCGAAACATATGTGGAGTTATGTGTATTCCTGCATTGCACATACGAGCATATTTGGAAATCATAAATCTCGCAGATTGTTCAGAGAGCTTATTTCCGCGATTGTTACAAAAGAAGTAACCTGTACTTTGAATTTCATTTGCGAAAACTTTTTGATATTTTTTTAATGATTTTAAAACACTTTGATTTGTTATTTGTATATATCTTTCCCTAGAACCTTTACCATTCACTTTTAATATTTTGTCCTTCAAATTAATATTAGTGTTTTTTAGCGAACAGAGTTCCCCGATTCTTAATCCAGAAGCAAATAGCATTTCCAAAACAGCTATATCTCGAACAAGATTTTTCCTTTTGTAGTCAGATATGTTTTCGTCTTGTTCTAAATTGTAAATAAAATTAAACATTTGGGATATTACCGAAATAGGTATTGCTCTAGGTAAAACAACGGCTTCTTTCCGTTTATATTTAATTTTGTGAAAAGGGCTAGAACTTATGTGTTCCTCTATTTCAAGATAATGAAAGAAAGCTTTTAAGGAAGCTACTTTTCTTTTGGCAGTTCTAGGTTTAAAATTCTTATATAGATTCTTTATATATTCTTCGACGGTTTGTTTGGTACACCAATCGGCATTGCTTTTGTTGATTTCTTCAAATTGCATTAGATCTTTTTTATATGCTGAGATTGACTTAGAATTAAGACCTTTCATGTTTTCACAAAAATCTAAATATTGTTGGATAAGTTTTGAAAGATTTTGCATATGAGACACTCCTTAAAATTATTATAATTCATCATAACAGAACGAATAAGTTTTAAAAAGTATTAAAAAATTGTAGACAAATGGATAGATTTGTTTATCTAAAACAAAAATGAGCATTATGTGATTATTAAAGTTAAAATTCGTGTGACACAAAACCAAACAAAAAAAACAAATTCATATCCTCGAAGTCTTACCAAATTTGTCATGGCATAGGTGTACGAAGCATAAAAAAGAATTTCTCAAAAATCTAATGGTAGTTCATAGTTTGTGTATGATGGCGATAACAGAGTGTTTGTGTTGTGACAATGTTAAAAAACAATAAAACTTTTATGAATATTGAAAATCTCTAATGATGAGTGTTATACAACACAAGAATACAGTTTAAGCTTAAAACCGATAAAGATAAGAAGTATCGGGCAATTTGCTCGACACTTCTTTCAGGTTAATTAATCATTTTTTCTTAAAATCAATCAATATTTTCAACTTGAACGGTTCAACGATTGATTATGATAAAATTATTTTGCAAAATATATTAGATTAGTATTTTATTTAAGTTTATATCGTCAAAATGAACAATTGTATCGTCTATACTTTGTACAATAAGAAGAATTTTTATCGTTTGAAACTTCTTTGCGTAACATTTTGCGATTTTTGTCATATATATAAGAACAAAAATTGTAATCAAATGGAAGGAATGAAAAACATGAAAAAAACACAAAAAAAGAACCACCTAAAACCAATAACGATTTTCTCTGTTGTAAAAACCACAGGATTTGTTGTTATGCTTTTAATCCTACTTTTTATCATTTTGTTGGCAATATCTCCAATTATCTTACGTGTTGACTTTGCAGATAATCTATTATCTAAAATACTAGTTCCTTTAAAATCAAGTGAATATAAAAGCACTTATGTTGAAACACTTGGTGCACTCTCAGGAGCCTTTTTAGGTGCTTTTTTGGGTGTTTTAGGTGCTCATTATTCACAGTTGAAGCATGAAGAAAAATCCAAACAAAAAGAAATAAAAGAAAGCGCAACAATAGTGTATTACGATTTTAATTTTGCAATTGATGAGTCAAAAGTTAACTTCTGTAAAGCGGAGGAAAAACATAATCGTTCTATATTTGGGATAAAAAATCCATATAGTTACTATACTCAACTTCAAAAATCATATAATGTTAGAATAGATAAAGATTGGATACATAATGTTGCAAAACTCTGTCATGTTATGGAAGATGCGGAAATCAAATTGATTTACAGTATATACGGTGATTTAGAATCGATCTCTGATTCGTTTAACAAAAATCTTAAAGGCATAGAAATTCATCGTGTTTTTTATAGCTTTATGAAAAAATATTTTGAAGTTGATCAACTAACAGGAAAACTCTTAATAAAAAATGGCGACTTCGTTCTTAAAGTAAAATATTCGAACTTATTGAAAAAACTAAAGGAGTTAAGTGATATATCAGATAATGTAGATAGACTTTTGAACGAATGATTATCTCGTTTGGAATGTTTTATTTGTTTGTCAAAAATACATTTCAATTTTTGAAATTTTACCAAACGCATAATAAATTAAATACATACTTGTTACTGATTAATAATTTAAGGAGAGATGTTTATGGAACTTA
This sequence comes from uncultured Clostridia bacterium, assembly GCA_937880805.1. Lineage (GTDB taxonomy): Bacteria > Bacillota > Clostridia > Oscillospirales > Acutalibacteraceae > CAG-177. Next base: position 84,923 of record CALGRR010000004.1, on the reverse strand, counting down.
AAGATTATCTGACTATAATAATTCCCTCAGTAGTTTCTGTTTTAGGATTTATCGTTTCAATAGGGCTTAACAAAAAAGAATCGTTGCAAAGTCTTCAAAAGTTCAAGACAGAAAAGCAATTGACGGATTTATATGGATTACAAAAAGATGTGTTGGATTTCGTGGATATGCTTTGTAAAAAGATGGCATATCCAGAAATGCAAATTGATGGATTTGCTAATCTTAAAGAGAAGATAAATTCTATGGTGATTGGTGCTGGAACTGCCGATGCGGTAAAACTTATCGTTTATATTCATAATATGATTTATGCAAAAACTGATGATAATATTGAAGTTTCTACTTGCGAGTTAATAGCTTCATATATATTGTTAGCAATGCAACTCAAGTATGATACAACTGGTATTAAGACTTCCCCTCAGGTATGGTATGTTGGAAAATTCACCACTCAAAAAATGCTTTCAGAAGGGGATTTTTATGCAGGTTCAGTTAAAAAAATAAACGAAATAGTAGACTGTTTAAATCTGAATAGCTTTTTACGTATTGAACCGGAAACTTCTTCGTTGGATATGCAATAAATATTCTTAATGATATGATTATTTTAATAAGAAAATAAAATTATTATTGGTTTGTTATAAAAACAAGTGAAAGAAGGGATTGACTATGGACGTTGGTACAAGAGACAAATTGGCTAAAAATACTCTAGCTGATACGAAAGCTCTAGATTCATTTCTTGATGAAAAATCACAAAATATTGATGATAATGTTTTGTTACAACAAAAAAATAGTGATTCAATTATTGGATATTTTATAAACTTTGGAGTTACTACTTGCAGATTATTTGAAATTCTAAAGGACAAAAAGGAACTTAGAGAGCGGAAAGTAATTAGTTATGATATTTCAGATCCAAAAAATTCAAGATATCTTAAAGGGATTATCGAACATGTAAAAAATGAAATTTTGCCTGAAATAAATAAAGGGCAAAAGCAAATCTTTTTAAAAGCATTTGCAGATGCTTGTTTTTCAGATGTTTTTTCAGATGAAGCAAAGAAAAATAAATTTATAATGGAATTTTATAATGAAACAAGTTTATATTTTAATATTTTGTCGCAAAAACAAACTGAAGAAAATTTAAGAAGGCTTTTTAAAAACATTGGGAGTAACACAGCAATTGTTAACATCGGTTCGCAGTATGTTGATATTTTAGTACAGCACAAAAACAAATTTAAAATGTATACTCTCAAAATAACACTGAAAGATGTTGCAAATTTCATAACTAGACATTCAATTCCGGAAATATGGAATGAAAAAACAATTAATGACATTAAAAATTTTGTTAAAGATAAAATTAAAAATGATCTAATTGATGTGGAAGCTAAGCGTGTTGTTATTATTAAAGATGAACTTAGATTTATGCAAAGCAAGGGATATCCGTTGATTTTTAAAAATGGATGTAATTGTTTATCTATAGAAGACTACAAGCAAGCCAATAGGGAATTTTTGTTTGAATGCAATTATATCGAAAATGTTAATCGTGATAATGAGGACACATCTGTAGCAAAGCGAATGTATGGTTTTAAAAACGGACATATTATTTTAGAAGCAATATTCGATTGTATAGGCACAGAGACTGTTATACCATCCGATGAATTGAGCATTCACGGAAGTGTTAATGCATATATATTTAATGTTGTTATTAGTGGAAGTGCTACGGGAAAACGTGCAGAATATATGATAGAAGCTCACAGACTAATGACAGAAATGGGTGCAACCGTACTAAGCCCGCGAATAGTAGAGGGGAAACTTTCAAAAACCACGAATGCAACCGATGTAAAACATGCATCTGCAATCAGAGAATGTGATTTGCTGTTTGTTAGCAATAAGGACAAATATATTGGTGATCAAACCGGACGTGAAATATATGGTGCATATTTATTAAATAAACCTATTGCTTTTTGGCGAGAACCTGAAGAGGACAAGAGGTTAAGCTATATTCCTCATGAGCAGTGGTGGAATTTAATACGATTTTTAGAAAACAATGAAGATATGGAGGATGACGATGAATAAAAAATATTTAATTGATATGGGTTCTTCAACCATTAAAGTTTATGAAAAAGTTGATAGTTTTATTTCTCTAATAGAACAAAAAACGTTTAGCTTTAAGGAAGGCTTTTCATCTACATATGGACTTTCCGAAATGAACAAAGAATTATTATTTGATTTTTTTGGAATACTAATTGAGAAATACTCATTAACGAACTCCAATTCAAAGCTATATGCAACAGGGATTTTTAGAGAAATCGATGATAAGCAGTCTGTAATTAAAGAGTTTTTTGTTCGAACTGGTTTGTATTTTAACATTATTTCTCATGAACTAGAGGCTTTCTATTTAGAAAAAGCATGGCTTAATAAGGTTCCCGAAAGCGCACAAAAAATGCTTGTCATAAATATCGGAGGAAAAACAACTGAAATTTTGCTTTGTAGCAATGGTGTTGTTGATATCACCGAAAAAATATCTATTGGAGTAGGCACGGTATTAAATAGATATCCTGAAATTAATAATTCATATAGCAAATATGAACTCGGTGTCATTGTTAGAGATATACTTGAAAAAATTAGTGAACAATTAACACCTAATAATGACATATATGATGTTGCTATATATACAGGCGGAGAATTAGACTATATGATGTGTGCTAAATATCCCTTAACAACGAATCGTTTTTTTGTAGATACGACACATCCGTATATGATTGGGTTTGATGATTATTCAAATAGAAACGCAGAGGTGTTTTCTTTAATTACTCTTGAAGAATTAAAAAGTATGATGCCAGCTAATCCGGAGTGGATGTGCGGTGCCAGAGCTTGTTCAGCACTAGCTCAAGCGATTTGTGAATTTTATAATGTAAAATATATTGTCCCATCAAACGCGAATTTAATTGATGGCGTAAATGTTCAAGAAGCGCAAAAGACAGTTATTTGCGGAAGCTTTAACAAGCATCTATCAGAAATTCGACTTCTAATAAATAAACTTAATAAGAATCATATTAAAGTGTTAAGTCCTAAGTGTACTAAGGTGGTTGGAGATGAAGATGGTTTTGTTGTGTTTGAAGATGATGTGGTTGTAAATCATAACACTTGGTTAATAGAAGAATTACATCTAAAGGCAATTGATGAATGTGATTTTGTTATTGCGTGTAATTTTGATAATTATATTGGGGTTTCAACAACCTTTGAACTGGACTATGCATATAGAAAAAACAAAAAAATTGTTTTCATAGAAAACAATGAACTAGCAAAGAACTTTGGAAAAAGAATAGGCGTATACCCTATGCCAAGTGAAATTGGAATTTTATAATTTTTGAGACACTTATATTTATCAAAGGATATTTTTAAAAAATAAGTGTTATCTATTTATATGACATAGCAGAAACCTAAAAACCTTCTACTGGAAATAAGAAGGTTTTTAGGTTTTATAGTTATAATTTATAAATTCAGTTCCATATTAATATTTAAAATTGATGTTTATGTTTTTACAAACAACTGTTTAATTTTATAGATGTTTTTTCTCCTTTTAATTTGTCTTTTAGACAGCTTCTCATATTCATTATGGTATGAGTAGCCAAAGCATTCAGACAGAGTTAAAGAGCATTCATGAATCAAAGTATAATCTATTAAATGTTTAGATTTTTTTAATTCGTTTGATATGGTGGTTAACAGATAATCTTCATTAATCTCGGAGTCTAATTCTTCATTAAAAACCCGAAATAAGATTTCTAAAAATTCTTTATTACTTATGTTTTCAATACTCATAAAATTTCTCCTCATATATAATTTAAAATGCATTCTATTTATATATGACGAAAATTGCAAAATGTTACGTAAAAATTTTCAGATTTTTCAAACTTCTATATTTCACACAAATTGAAACACAATATTTTATTTGAAAAGCCTATAAATTCGATAGTTAAGATAAACGGCAGTTTGTATGCAAACTACCACTTATCTTTTTATTTTGCGTAAAACATCAAAGCATCAACTCTTACGCCATTCTGAATAACCTCAAAATGCAAATGCGGTCCGGTTGAATAACCTGTTGAGCCGACTTGTGCAATGGCTTGTCCTTGTTTTACTGTCTGACCTGCCGAAACAAGTAGGGCATAACAATGGGCATAAAGGGTTGAATATGTGTCATTATGTTTTATTTTTACATAGTAACCGTATGAGTTATGCAAAGTGGCAGAGATAACAGTTCCGTCCGCAGCAGCAAGTATGGATGTTCCTGTGGCTGAAGCAATATCAGTTCCGCCGTGGGTTTCAAGTTCGCCGGTTATAGGGTCATTTCTTGTCCCGAATCGTGAAGTTATAGTGCCATCCACAGCAAGTGGCCAAGAGAACATATCTGTTCCTTGCCAACTTCCTTCGCCAATAATAATGTCACCGTTTGTACCTATGAGTTCATTCCACAACGGGTCATATTCTTCGCTCATCAGTTCAGATAACTGTGCTTTTTGTTCGTCATTGAACTTGTAAAGTTCAGCAGTCTGATTTGCGTTAAGCTGTGCAATTACAACCATTAAGACCTTTTTAGTGACATAGTTAGTAGTCTTTATGGGATTACCTTCGGCATCAGTTGTAACTGTAGTTTCGGCTACAAGTTTAGGTGTAACTACACCTGTCATTGTGTTCATATCATTGACAATCTCACGGAGCAGATCGAGTTTCTTTTCATCAAGTGTAACTACTTCCATAGCTTCATCTGTCGATGTTGTGGTCTTTACGGCATATATTGCGAGAACATCCTTCCAGTTTATAGAGGAATTTCCTTGTACTTCAAACAAATCATAGGAATATGATGCTTTCATTGCCGTTAGATTTGCAAAATGTTCAGATGTCAGCTCAGCAATAGCTTGTGACATCGTTTTGTCCGTTCCCGTTGTTTCATCATTGGATAAGAAAATGCCGAAGCAAGTACCGCCAATAGCCGCTATAAGACAAACAACGATGATTATTATGACAACAACGGGACCACCCGCATAAATAGCTGCACCTATTTCTTTGATTGACGCAACCAATGCTTTGGTACCTGCAACAATCGCTTTACCTGCAGCTTTAACCGTTTTAACGGTTGTCTTTACTGCAACTTTTGCAGCTTGTTTTGTTCTTTGTGCAATTTCGGCTGATTGTTTCGCAGTTGTTTTTGTAGTCTTTGCGGTCTTAACACCGTTATTTGCCGTCTTAATACTCTTTCGTGAGTTTTCTATACTGCGTTTAGATTGTTTAACCTTGTGAGCATCCGCACCGATGGTGCGAATGCTCCTGTTTTCTGCGGTGGCTTTCTTAACTGTTGCGGGTGCTTTAGTTTTAGGCGGTGTTTGTTTCCTTTGACGGGGCTTCTTTATCTCATCAATAACTTCCGTTTTTTCGGTCTGCCTTACTTTGGGAGAACTTTGCACCTTTTCTTTTATTTCGGGTGTTGTCGGTTTTTCTTTAATTGCTTTTCCTTGCTTTTGCTTCGGTGCTTTGGGAGAAGTTTCTTGCTCCGTAGATTTAGGTGTAGATTGAGATTTCTCCTTTATGGTTTTGTTTGTGTTTTGTTTTTGACTCTTTTGAGATGTTGACTTTTCCTTTGGTTTATCGGGATTAGGTTTTTCGCCATCTTGTGCAGGTGAAGGCTCGGAAACATCTTCCGCTTTCACTTGTTTGAGTTCTTCTTCCAATGCCTTCCTTGCCTTTGTATCCGCCCGCTTTTCCCTTATTTTGTCAACACCCTTTTGAGCTACTTTTTTTGCTCCTGTTACTGCCGTTTCTGCACCTGTTCGCATACCCTCTGTAACTTTGTCTGTTGCATATTGTTCGGGAGATACAGACTCAGACTGCGTAGTGTTTTCATTGACTTTTTCTTTTGTCTTAACACCGATATCTTTTATTTTGTCACCGACATTCACAGCAGTATCGTGAACTTTGATTTCTTTTACTACTTCACGGGTTTTGATACCTTTACCCATATCACTCACCCAGCTTTGTAGTCATAAGTTTATACAGTTCTGTATCTTTGGGAAATTTACGCTCAAAGGGAACGAGAGCAGAGCCGACCTTAACAAGTCCGTGACCTGCTTCAACATTGGTGATGTGTGTCATCTGTGTTTCGCTGATTTGCAGAAGATTTGCAAGGTCTTCCTTGTCTGTACCGCCCTGATTGAGCATAGTTATAAATTCAGAGTTTGCGAGCATTGTTCGTGCTGTATGGCTCTGAAGAAGGTCGGAAACATTCTGCGTGATGCCCGTAGCAAATGCACCGTACTTTCTTACTCGTTTCCATAAAGTAAAGAGGAAGTTTGCCGAGTATTCGTGCTGGAAAAGAAGATAGATTTCGTCAATGAAAATATATGTTTCTCTACCTGCTGCACGGTTGGCGGTAATACGGTTGAGTATGCTGTCAAGAACTACAAGCATACCGATGGGCATAAGCTGACTGCCGAGGTCAAGAATGTCATAACAAATAAGTCTGTTGTTGACATTAACATTTGTCTGTTTAGCAAATGTGTTCTGTGAGCCACTTGCAAAGAGTTCCATTGCAGTTGCAAGTTCCTGTGCTTCGGGTTCTTCCTGCTCTCTGAGGCAATCGCAAAGGTCTATAAGTGTAGGCGGTTTACCCTTGTAACTTCGCTTGAGATAATGTGCGTACACTTTGGACAGACAACGGTCAATGATAGATTTCTGCATTGCTTCAACCTTTCCTTGTCCCATAACCTGCTCAAAGAGGGAAAGTACAAACTCCGCCTTTAATGCAATAGGACTAGCACCGTCTGCATAGTCTTTGTTAATATCAAGGCAGTTTATGTGATTTTTACTTGTTGCTGAAAGCTGAATAACCTGTCCGTCCATCGCTTCAACAAGAGGTTTATACTCTCGCTCGGGGTCAATGATAATGACATCAGCATCCGTTGATAATAACAACGACACAACTTCTTCTTTTGCCGTAAAGGATTTACCACTACCCGAAACACCAAGAATAAAGGAATTACCGTTGAGAAGGAATCTGCGATTTACGATAATCATATTCTTGGAGATAACATTAACGCCTTGGAAAATTCCGCCTTCGTGTTGAATTTCCTGTACTTTAAAGGGCATAAAAACAGCAAGGCTCTCTGTTGTAAGAGTTCGCCTTGCTTCAATTTTGTTTATGACAATGGGTAGTGTAGCATTAAAGCCTTCAAGCTGCTGATATTTAAGAACACCAATCTGACACATGTGCTTTCTGCCCATAGCAGTTATAGCCTCAGTATCGTTATTGAGTTCTTCAAGTGTATCGGCTGTGTGCATAACAGTAAGTACAACCTTAAACATCTTTTGGTCACGGGTTGTGAGGTCATCAAGAAACTCACGGATCTCTTTTCTCTGCTGTTCAAGGTCATAGGGAATAACAGAGGTGTAGTTGTTGTTTGCGTTCTGCTTTCGCTGATAGTTTGCGATATTGGTTTCAATGCCGAGAGCCTGCTTTTCACCGAATTTCTGTGCTTCTTCCGTTGAAACAGGGATAATATCGTAATTAAATATCATATTACGGTTTGTGTCCGTAAGCTCCCATACAACGCTGTCTTTTACATAAGAGGGATAATCACGAATAAACAGAACACGGGCGAATTTGTCACCGACTTTGAAATAGTCCGCTTTAAACTCAAAGCCATCCGGGGCAATATAGTCCTTAAAGTTTTGTCCCTTTCGCATTGTATCTCTTAAATCAAAGCGATAATCTGCAACCTCATTAGGTCTGCAGAAATCGTGAATTATGCGAAGTCGCTCGGTAAGATTGAGTTCGGTGCATTTGGAGCCAAGTCTTGATAAATGAGCCGTTAAATCTGCACCTATACGGGCGAAATGTGTTCTTGCTTCCTGTATGGACTTCTTCTGCACCGTAACAGTAATATATTTATCCTGCACAATGGCATTTGCACCGTTGGCGAGCATTGTCAGCATATCGTTGATTTCTTTACGGTATTTGTCTTTGCCGTCGTTTGCATTTTCAAGCAAAGCCATTTCTTTAAGTTCGGTCTTTTTGAGCTTTCTGTTGACAATGGTTATCTGACTTGAAACACCATTTTCAAGAGAGTTCAAAATTTCGCTGTACCTTAAAAAGTTTGTTTCCTTATCTTCTTTACTTGATACAGCATAGTTAATATCCGTAAACTTGAAGGTCTTTGAAAAATGTTCTCTGCCAGTCATAAAGATACCGTCAGAATAGACAGCATCAATTCTGATTACATCTTGCACGGATTTAGGAACGGTTAAACCGTCACCAAGCATTTCTGCGAAGCCTGTTTTTTTCTTTATTGTTCCTATCAGGTCGAACATCTGATTCACTCCTTTCTATTTCGTCATAAATGTTCTTTGAGATGAATTTGATTTCTTTGGGCATAAGTATCTCGGAACGAAGATATGTGAATAACACTTTTTCTGCTGTCATACCGTGATACTTGAAAAAGCCTATTGCCGCAAAGGGGGCGGCACCCAAAATGCAAACCCAACTCAAGGTTTCAATACCGAAAAACGGTCTTAATAAAAAGTACAAGCCTACGGCAACACCGCAGGCAAGAACTGAAAAAATAAACTGTCTTAATGACAGTCCAAAATATACCGCTTCTGTGTAATCGCGGATTTCACGGTTTATTTTTACTTCCAATTCTTGGATCCTCCTAAAAATAAAATGATTGCCATCTAAAAGATAACAATCATTGATTATTTGTATAGTTGTTTTAAATTAATTTTGCATTTTCGTTTATTAGTATTGTCATATGCTTAAGTGCATCTTCAATCAACATTTCAACTCGAACGTCAAGAGCAACATTTAAAATAGCAGTATTATTATAATTTTGATTCAATAAAGGACTATCGTCTACCAGATCTAAAATGCCCAGTGCTTCATTACGAATTGCCAAAATCTTTTCAAGTGTCATATTGATTTCATTATAGCGTCTATTGTTTTCATGATACGAATTTGTTGCTTTGCCATTATTTTCTATACATTTTTTAAAGTCTTCAATTATATTTTCAGGATAAACAACTTGAATTTTCGCAGGAAAAACAGGCATATCAAGAAATTCACAAATCTTAACCCATATTTTTGCATTTGGGGTTCTTCTGCCAGATTCGTAATGTGCATAGGTTGATGTGTCGATGTTAATTGCTTCTGCAACTTGTTTTTGCGTAAAACCTTTCTTTAAACGAAAATCTTTTAGTTTTGAGTATAATTCCATAAATCCATCCCTTAATTAAAGTTGTGTTGGCATTTCGCCAATATTTTAACATTGTTTCACAAGATTGTCAATACAATTATAAACCCATCATTTCCTTAACAACTCGGTCTGCCATCTTTACTGTGCCGACAAGAACAATCATATTAAATATAAGTTCACCGACATAACTCCATACCTGATTTACTGCTGCAGCTGCTTCATCAACAACTGGCGGTGAATCAGCAAAGATTGAGAAGATAATACAACCGAGTACGATTATTGCTCCTTCCAAACAAACTGCGGCATATGACTTTATGAAACTCTTACCAATGGAAGATGAGGTTTCGCCCGCAAACGCAGATAAGGGAACAGGTGCGATTGCGGTATAAAGATAGATTTTGAAGAAACGTCCGTAAACGGTCATTATCATTACAAATGAAAGCACAGTTATAAACAAACTGCCTATGAGTGTAACTGCCCATAGAGGTACACTTTCCCAAAATCCGCACTCTTCTATTGATTTGATAATTGATTCCGGCAATACTGTTTGAGATACATCTGCAAGTCCCGAAGTCGCCATAATTTTTGCAACAACCCCTTGCACGATATTAAACAGAGCCATCATCAACTCCAAGCCATAACTTATTGCAGCTTTGGCGAGAACAAATCGTATAAACATCTTTACGGCAATTTCAGGTCTTTTCATTTCAGCGAAATTACCGCAGGTTTTCATAACACCGACAACAAAAAACAGCACTAAAAGCGAATATCCTATCGCTTGAAGTGCGCCGTGTATATCAGTTATAACATTCCAAATTGTTCCGCCTTTAAATTCTTCGGGAGATTGAGTTATAAGAAGCCATATTTCACTGAGTTTGTCATTCCAAGTTTCAAGAGAGTTTTGCAAATTTTGTACTACCCAATTACTTGACTCCATTAAATCCCTCCTTTCGGATTGTACGGCGGAGCAGAATTACTGCCCCACCGTTTTGCGTTATCCTACGATTAAATCAAGAATTTCTTTTGCAAAGGTAATCACAATACCACCTGCAACCGTAAGGAAACCGTTGGCTCTCTGTGAGGGGTCGTGAGATTTGAGCGAGAGACCGACCTGCACAATACCGAAGCCGAGAATGATAAGACCTACAGCACGGATAAGACCGAAAATAAAGGTCGAGAGATTGTTTACAACGGCTACGGGATCGTCAGCGGCAAAGGCTGTAACTGCAAGTGTGAAAATCATTGTAAGGCATACAACGATTGACACAAACAGTTTAAAACCCTTTCTTACATTGCCCTGCAGGGGCATTTTTTCCTTCTTTGTGATAGAATTATTCTTCATTAGATTCTTCCTCCTTATAATTCATTAAAAAATCTTCAATTTCTTCGCTTGAATAAATGATATAATTTGCATCTTCATCAGTTGTTTCATTAACATTCTCTGTTTCAGACTGAGAAGATTTTGAACAAGTGAGATTACCGACAGAATATTCAGAGAATCCGTGAATATACGGCTTTCCGTGTCCGTCTGTTGTAAGTCCCACATTAGGGTGTTTTAGTATGTCATACTTTAGGTCGAGAATCGGTCTTTCACCTCGGATAAATAACAGAGCATACTTGTTATCCAACATTCGCACTTCATCGGGAGTGAGAAGCTCACGTCCCGTAATCTGATAGTTTGTTGAATAACTGCCGTTACGTCCTCGGGATTGACCGTAGGTATTTGTATCAATGGTTTCTTTGCCGAGCAGCTTTGAAACATATTCGTGTGTTGACTGCTCATTACCGCCGAGATATAAAAACTCGTCACAGTTACCGACTATGCTTTCCCACTGTTTCTCAAACAGTGCCTTTAATTGTGCCATATTCTGAATGATAATTGACACGGATATTTCACGGGAACGCATTGTTGCCAAAAGTTTGTCGAAGTCATCGGGCAAGGCAACATTGGCAAACTCGTCCATTATGAAATGAACATGAACGGGTAGTCTGCCCGAATGCTTGAAGTCAGCCAAGTTATATAACTGCTGAAATAACTGTGTGTAGAGCATACCGACTATAAAATTAAAACTGCTGTCATTGTCGGGGATAACCGCAAAGACGGCAGTTTTCTTTTCTCCTATGCTCGTCAAGTTCATTTCATCGGTTTGTGTCATAGACGCAAGAGATGTTAAATCGAACTTTTCAAGGCGGGCAAGTAATGTGATCTGAATTGATTTAAGTGTTTTACCCGAGCCTTTATGATAAGAACGGTAATATTTAAGTGCGATGTGATTAGGCTTGTTTACTTCAAGTTCGTTGAACAACCTGTCAAGCGGACTTTCAAGGTTTTCATCCTCCTCACTAACATCGCCCTCTCGTAGCATTTCAAGTACCATTGAAAAGTTCTGTTCTTCAGGCGGTGCTTCGTAGTGTAGAAAAGATATGAGTGCCTTCAAGAGCATACTTGCCGCTTGGTCCCAAAACGGGTCTTGAGATTGAGAGCCTTTAGGAGTTGTATTCTTGAAAAGGTTGGTGACGAGTCGCTGAATATCATTGTCATCTTTGATATAGACAAACGGGTTGTAGCAGTCACTCTTTTCCATATTTATAAGGTCTATAACCTTAATCTCATATCCTTTTGCTTTGAGAAGATTGCCCGTGTCACGGAGTAATTCGCCTTTGGGGTCAAGGACAATAAAAGAGGTATTAGCATTAATTACGTTGACTTTGGCGAAGAAACGTGTCTTACCGGCTCCGCTGCCACCGCAACAAAGTATATTAAGATTTCGTCTGTGTACTCTGCCGTCAAGTCCTATGGCTGTGTTTTGAGTTAAGATTTTGTTTTGGGTTATATCTTCTTTATTAAGATACTTTTTCCTTATTACATCAGTTTTACCCCATTTTGCCGAGCCGTGTTCTTCCCGTCTACGGTAATTCTTTTCACTTGAAAGATATATGCCGATACCTATGACATACACCACAATTAAAATGAGGACAGTTTTTAAGCTGTCCTCACAAAATGTTATGTTTAGGGGATTAGCAAAAGCAACGGAAAGATTATTTACAATACTGACAAGTCCACCGTTTATATATGGTGCTATCAGCATACCGAGCCAAACAACGGGAATTAAGCCGCAGGCATAAAGAATTAGATTAGTCTTTGAAAACTTATCTTGCCTCACGGTCAAATCGCCTCTTTTCTCTTGCGAACGGTGCGTCTATGATTTTGATAAGAAGATTGTCAACATCTTCAAGCGGCTTATCCTCTTCAAGAAGTTTGTTGCGAAACTCATTGAAACCGTTTATGAGTAAATCGTGTTCAAAGCTGTCAACGGTTATTACTCGTTTATCAGATTTCATCGGCAAACTCCTTTATCTTGCATCTCTGTTTTTGTTCTTTGCTTCAAGTATTTTTGACATACTCTGTGACATACTGTTTGCTTCATCACGAATTGCAGAAAGTTCCTGTCTTATGTCCTTCGGGGTTTTACCCTCAAACGGGTTTTTCTTTCTGTCAATGTCAGCAGGGTCTATACCTGCTCTTGCACAAGAGATAAAAGCAATACCGTATGCAGCTACTTCGCATTTGTCACGGCTGTAATCGCCCTTGTCCAATCTCGCATGGGCAATTTCCTTTGACAATGCACGGAAGATGTCGTCACCCTTCATACCCTGTCTGATATGAATAACCTTATCTTCGCTTCTATAAAGTGCCGAAACATTTTCGGGAAGGTCATTTCGGATTTCAACGGGTACGGGTGATGTGTTGACGAGTGCTTTAATAAGCACACGCTCATTGTATCTTTTCTTGGGCGGTATTTTCTGAACGGCGGTAGTCTGTGTGATGTCGAAAACCTTTTTAGGCTCATAGTAAGTTCCTACACTTCCGTCCTCACGTTTGAACTCTTTGCCGGGTTCAAGGATATATATACCTGTTTCATTTTTCTTGATATATACACCTGCCTTGTTCCACGCCTCCAAGTCACGGAGTTTAAGTGCTTCGGGCATCTGGTGTGCAACCAACAGAGAATTACTGACAGCATATCTGTCAAAGCGGCTCTGTACTGCAAGATAACGAACATAGTTAAGCGGGTCGGAAAGACTGCTTGATGCTTTGTCAAGCATAGCATAAACATCGTTCTTGATTTCCTGCCTGCGTTTTGCCCAAGCCTCCTTATCAAACGATTTTTCGTTTTTGGTTTCCGCAGGCTGCTCTTTTTTGTTAGCCTGTGTTCCGTTCTGTTCATTCATAATAATATCGTCAAGATCTGACATTATCTTTGACTCCTTTCTTTTTGGATTTCTTTTTGGTTGGTGTTTTGATTTCGGCGGCTTCACTTTTTGCCCTGTTCTGCTCGGCTTTAATCTCTTTTAACCTTGCACGAACTGACGGGCGGGATTCAGCCTTCGAATTTGTCCAATCCCGTTCTGAGGGGGATATATGGTTGTTTCGTTCCCCGAAAGTAGGCTCGGACAGACGGGATTTTTCCGTCTTTGCCACAGAAGGGTTTTCGTTGAACGGCTTCTCTTTCTGCGGTGGATTGTTAAACAGCATTTCGACAAATTTGTCATCGGGTGTTTTACCGGGCTGACTTCTCATAGGAACTTCCTTTTGAGAATTCTTTGCTTTGTCAAGAGCGTCACGAACAATGGCTTTATTGTTTGCACCAAGACTGAATCGCTCAAAAATTCTGTTCACCTTTGCTGCATCTTCTTCTCTTACCATAATGTCACATTTACCATCGTTGCTGTTTTTATCTTTGAGAACGTGATACATAACGCCGTATTTTTTAGCAGCCTCACAAAACTTTTTCAAATCCTTGTCTTTTATTTCAAAGACCTTTACTGCACTGTTGGATTTGAGCATTTTTTTGAGTGAAGCCTTACCCTTTGAAGGTGTATTGTTGTCTTTGAGTGCAAGGGTAATCATTCGCTGTAATCGTTCAGCGCTGTCACCTGACAGCTTGATTAACATTTGCACACCGTCCATCGTAATCCGCATTACCTGTTCAGCGGCTTCGCCTGAACTGCTCATCGTGGTTTCTCTCCTTTCTGATATTCAATTTTTTGCACTCGTCAATTCGCTCGTCTATAACGGGCTTTTGATTATCAATTCTTTCACAAACAATAACATCTCTCCGCAGTATTGATATGCGGGCGGAAAGATTTGAAATATGTTCTTTAAGTTCTCGGATTTCCTTTTCATCGCCACTGCGAACAGCAATTTTTAATTTGTTTCGCAAAACATTTCTTGCTTCTTCAAGTTCTTTTATTTCTTCTTTGCGTGACTGTTTGAAGTCGGCAAGTTGTTCGGGAGTGTCAATATTATTTCCGCATAAAAGGTTTTGCTGTTCTATAAGTTGGTCGAGTTTCTTTACTTCAGCATAAAGAGTCGAGTACAAATATCGGTTTGAATTGGGATGCTTCTTTACGGTTTTAACTACTGTAACGAAGCGTACATAGACCTCTTGGTATGTGGGGTCTTTCATAGGAACAAAGTATTTATCCACCAAGTTATCCTGTATAGGAAAATTGATTTTTTGCCTTCTTGGTGATTGCTGAATTCTTTTTAAAATGTTTTTGGGAGTGTAATCATCACCGAGCTTATACAGTCGTCTTGCTTTTGCAAAGTTCGGATGAGATATGGTTGGATATTTGCGGTTGAAGTCAAATGAGTAACCTCTGCGTTGCATATGGGAAAAGAAATCCTGCTCACTTACCGAGAGCAGAATACACTCATCAATGTCATTCTTCATAAAGTTATTTTTTGTCAGTTGGTTGTTCTCTTCTGCTTCGTGAATATGATACGGTACTCGTTCAGAGGACTTCGGTTTTTCGATAACCGACAGACCGTACTCCCGACAAATATCGTCGGAAGTCTTTCTCAAAAGTCTGTAACTCTCTTTGCAAGAGTTGTACTTTTTACCGTCAACAAACGATACGGAGTTGATGACAAAGTGATTGTGTATGTGTTCTTTGTCGAGATGAGTTGCAACGATAACTTGGAATTTATCTCCCCACATTCTTGTCGCAAGTTCAATTCCAATATCGTGTGCGAGTTGCGGAGTTACCTCGCCGGGTGCGAAAGATTGGTAGCCGTGAAAGGCTAAAATTCCGTCAACCTTGCCGTATCTTTTCTTAACCGCCATCATATTATCTCTCGCATTTTCCTCCGAACAATTCAGTCCCTCAACATAACATTTCTGCTCTGTCTTTGAGTCATTCATCGCATAATCCATAACATCATAAAGAGATTGAAGTTCCTCATCGGTGTATCTTGTCTTATCGGGATTGGTGGCATAGTCAAGAGCTTTATCTATTCTTCCTTTGATACTCCAAAGTTTTGTGGTAGCTATTCTTCGCTTGGATTGAACGCAGAAACAAGTTCATTTTTCAGAAAATCAATCTCTTTGAGAGCCTTCATCAATTCGGGTGTGTTGATATATTTTTGTGTGCGGGCGACAACAAGAAGCTGGTCTAAATTCCTGCCGATTGCATTAAACTCCTTTAAAAGTTTTGTATAGTCGGCAGGCGGCATTTGCTTCGGGACGCAGCCATTAACCATATGTCGAAGCAAGGTTGACATAGATAAACCCGTTTCCGTACAAAGCTGACGAAGCCTTTTATACTCATTTTTATTAAGGTACAAATCTACTCTGATAGGTCTTCTTCTCATTCAATCACTCCTTTCTTCTGAAGCTTATTCTTAATTACTGTTGCTGTTGCGCTTGAAGCAAATGCGAGAACTGCAACGGCAACAATGCCTAATGTGTTCATTGGAATCTCCTCCTTTCTTCACGGGGTATTAGGGGTGTGAAATCCCTAACGTGCGGATTTGACGGGACAAATCCATTGCTCGCTAAGACAAATGCCACGAAATCAGCTATCCCTTTAACAGATTTCGTCTATAAGGTTTTCTTCGTCCTCGTCATCGGCAAAAGGACAGTTCTCGCAATCACCATTACAGGGTGGCGTATCCGTGTTTTCGTCTTCTGCCTCAAACACTCTATATACTGTTTCGCACTCTGTATCGGGAGCGTTATCGAGTATCTGTGTCTGCTTTTTAAGTGTCCTTACCATATTGAGTGCTGTTTCCGCTGAGGGTGCTGTAGCTGTGACTCCAACAGTCTTGATTTCGGTTACGATTACTGTGTAGTCCTTCATTAAAATTCACCTCCTATCTTTCTAAATCTTTTTTGTTCGGCACATAAGGAATTGCTTTTATTTCCTCACCTTGCCTGTAAAATCTTTCAGGCTTATTGAATCGCTCTGAAACTTTTTCGACCTGCACATCGGTTAAACTTGCCAAGTCATCACCGTCACCTTTGCAGATAAAAAACTTGCCGGCAATAATATCCGTTACTCGACCTTCCTTGTTTCTTAAACTTCGATTGAGTGGTAAACCCTCCGTTTTTCCGTCACGGTTGTATACAATAACGGTGTCACCGTCAAAAGGAATGATGTCAATATTTCCTTCAACTACCTTCTTCATATCTTCAAACTTGTAGCCAATTTCTGTAACCTGTGCGAGCTTACCTGGCTCTAAAAGGACAACCTTTATTTTTTCGGGAAGCAGTTCTGTTGTTTCAAAATTTACGCTGTCAAAACTGTCGGCATCAAGAATATACTCACCTCGATACCACTCATCTGTGACTTGCTGTTGTGCTTCATCCAAACTGTCTGCCATTACTTTTACAGACTTTCTCAATGTTTCGGTTATAACAACTTCAAACTCTTTCATCGGCAATCTCTCCTTTCTTTTTGAGATTTGTATGGTATGTTTAAAGTGTAGCGAAGGTAATCGTTTACATCTTTTCCTACGGGTACGAAGTGACTTCTTACCGAGTATTTATCTGATAGAAGATTAGCTAATGCTCTTGCAGCGTTGTGTCCTGCTCGGTCATTGTCAAGGTGAAGATGGATAGTCTTTGTGTCGTGCTTTGCAAGGTAAGATGAAAGTGCAACGGGTATTTTAATTTGCTCATTGCTGCCTTGGTTATATACTCCCGAAAGAGAAACAAGGCTCAAACTTTTATAGTCTGAGCCTTGCATTTCACTAAGGGTTGCGTATGAAATTAAATCTATTGCACTCTCAAAAAGGTGTACTGAATCGGTATTATTGTTTACCTGCCGAAAAGAAAATTCTTTATTACTTCCTGCAAGGTCATAAAAGAAACGGTTGTTTCCTGTACCTCTTACGGTTGCATATCTCGGCTGGTGTTTTTCATCATAGCCTACAAACACAAGGTTATCTCTCTGCGAACTCTGATAGATTAAACCTTCATTGATAAAGTGATCTATAACCGTTCGGGATATTCCTCTGTTAAGAAGATAAGAGATAACCTTATCGTTATTGGGTGCTCTCGGCAACAGAGAAAAACTCTTTACCGTTTGCTTGGTTTCGTGAGTGGTAACGGGTTTTTTTTCAAATGCTGCTATCTGTAAAACTGCATCTGTAAATTCCATCCCTCTCACTTTGACAAGAAAATCCAAAGCGGTTTTACCGCCTATCCCTCTCGACCACCACATCCATTTGCCGTTGGATATTTTTAAGCTGCTGTGTGTTTTGGTTGAGTAAGTGTTGGGGGATACTCTTGTCAGTTCATCAGGCTCACAGTATTGTAAGTAGGTAAGTAGGTCAACCTCTTTTACACGGGCAACAGTATCGGGGTCAATGAACAGCATAGTTATCTGCACTCCCGACTTGCTCGTGCTTTAAGTAAGTTGTGAAGTTCATCAGCTTTGTTTTCAATACAAGAAAGTATTTCCTGCATATGATTACTTTCGCCGTTTTCCCAAGCGAGATAAAGTTCACTTAACGGTTTCTTTTGTTTGAGAAGTGCCTTGCATTGCGTTGGTGTCAAATCATTTTCTTCGAGAGAAATCAGAATATCCTCTCTCACAACGAGTTCATAAGAGTGCTGCATAATAACCTCGGGTGTTGAACTGCGAAGCATTGATTTAAACTGTTCCTGTTCGGCATACATCTTTTTATATAAAGCTGTGTTTAACTGTTCACTTGTCATTTTATCAACTCCTAAAAAAGGGCAA
Organism: uncultured Clostridia bacterium; assembly: GCA_937880805.1. Classification (GTDB taxonomy): domain Bacteria; phylum Bacillota; class Clostridia; order Oscillospirales; family Acutalibacteraceae; genus CAG-177. The sequence continues at coordinate 66,657 of CALGRR010000004.1, read as the reverse complement.
GACATAATTCTTGCCCTAAAAATTTGTTGTAGCATTATTGGTAACTATAATAAGTAGTTTCATTTTAATTTACAAAATACAAATACACATATAGAATGAATATATATCATTGTTTTGAGGAGATGTTGTGGTTAAGCAATTGTTCGTAGTCATAACCACCGGCTAAGCCGGTGGCTTGATTAAGCCCTATAAGGGCTTTTTACCGGCAAACATCTAAAGACGCACTGAATATTCTTTCTTATGCATCTACTGCTCCACCGCCCGTAAACGGGCACTTACACCTCAACCCAAGTTTGTACTAAACTTTAGTTTTCTTACAAGTGACTCGCTTCGCTCGATACTTGAAGCTAAAGCTTTTTACGGGGTAACCTCCACCGGCAGAGCCGGTGGTTTCCAAATGCAAAAAAACCTTGTATCAAATTATAACATTTGATACAAGGTAAAAGTAACAATCAAAACTATTCTTTGAATATTGAAAAATATTTATCGCTTTCATTAGGATAATCTTTTAAAATAGAGATATATTCTAACAAAAAGAGTTTCTCTGCTAACTCCATCTCGTTTAATTTATAATTCTTTTCAGCATAATATAACGTTCTAGATAAAATATCGATAAATGGAGTTGGGCAAGTAAAGGCACTAGGGAAAGATATGCTGTCTATTTTTTTTATGCTGTCATCATTTTGCTGTTCTATTTTTAAGTTCATTATTTCAAGCAAATAGTCAAATGCAGCTAACAACAAGATCTTTTGAATACAAATATCGATTTTGTCATCTTCAATTTCCTTGCCTATTTCTCCTGAATCGATAATTTTACATTCGATTCCACAAACAACAAGAATGGCAGCCATTTTGTGCCTGTCTAAATATTCCACTTCATCTTTTAAATACTTGCTTTTATAATCAAGATATTTATCATTAACAGATTTAATATATTCATCTTTCTTTTCGCTATAAAAAATTATATTTAGTCCAGAAGAATTTAGCGCTTCGCAGTATTGCTCTACAACATTAAAATATGATTTTATAGTATTATCCATAAATTCACAACCTCCTAAACATGCATAACTACACACTAATCTTTTGCAGGTGTTGAAATGAAATCTCGACTATAGGTTCGTTCGCTTAGTGTGCGTAAATCACTCTTGAAAATAATATCACAGTGATTAGGACCGGCATTATTAGCCTTTTTTGCAACAACAAAGTGACTATTTTTATTTTCAAGAGTTAGACCGCTGATATCTATGCCAATATTATTCAATATATCTTTTTTAAGCATTCTATTGTAAATTTTTGGGGTTATTAACCATCTTATACCATACCAAACAAAAATTACAACTCCTAAAATTCCTATGACCAATAATGATACTGCTAACTTAAAATCCATTTAATCCACCTCAGTTATCTATATTATTTTCTTGTTAAGATTATTTATACTTCAACGGAAAACAGAACAATTAACTGTTCAAAAATTCCGTCTGCTGCAGAAAAAATCATATACATCCATACAACTAGCTCCAGGAGAAAAGCTGCAACAGTATTATCGCTTGAAAAACGGAACAAATATAATGCAGGAGCTATTAAGGTTACACTTAAAAACACAGCTAAAATAAATAATCTACTCAAAAAAGGGTTCGCTCTAGGGACAGTGTTTGTTGCTCTGAAGATACCTTTAAAACTTTTATTCCTTTTTCGTTCTAATTCCGAAACCTTTCTTAACAAAGTTAGTACTGTCTGCATTACAGGAATAAGATTCATAAATAAAGAGAATGTCATCGCATCGGTGTTACCCGAATTTAATCCCTTAAGAGATAACGCAAATCGTAAAGCCACTAAACCCATGGTGAAGGAAATAAACACTATTTCTTTTTTAGCTTTACATTTCACATTTCCCATTTTTTGATATCCAAGAAACTTAAAAAACAAGAAAAGTACATTTTCCCCACCCAATGAGTACCCCCCTTTTTTGTTTGTTGTGCACAAAACTTGAAGAGTGATTGTGGCAATTTACCCAATCAAAAACATATGTGCTAAGTTATTTTAGCATATTTTGTGTCTAAATGCAAGCAGATTATTATTATTTTATATTTTATATAGTATTATGAATTCTGCAACAACAAAAAGATGGGTGTTGGTATACTCATATGCATTATATTCATTTTTATCATCTTGTTTCCCGAACATATACTCTCTCAGATGAATCAATTGAATTAAGTTTACCATCGTCAATCTCATTTTCATTGTGGTTCATATCGAGTAGTGCATTGAGTTCTCCGAGCCTTTCCATCTTCGCATTCAACTCATCCTCTTGCGGGAACGGCTGTTCAATCTGTTCTTTGGCATTGGCAAGCTGTGTCTTGGTATCTTCAAGCTGCTCGATACAAGCGGTTTTCTTTTTCTCAAAGTCACCGATGAGATTATCAAGTCTTGTGATGTTACCGTGAACATCCGAGCCAAGCGGAGTAGAATGACGAAGTGAGCCGACAAGAGTCAAGATAAATTGTTTTTGGAAAGTGTCAAAGGATAACTCCAATTCAAAGCCTCGGTAACTGCCGATTGCTTTCGGCTCAGGCGATTTCATAGATTGGCAGATTTCAAGAATTGCCGAACCTGCAGCCTTCTTTTCGGTATGGGTTATACCTTCCAAAACCATAGGACAAAAGCCGTCTGAATTAGGAACGGATTTTTCAGCCACTGTCTTAATATCTTCCTCATATCCCTTGATTCGGTTTTCCAATCTCAATATCTCTTTGGGATAAAACATAATGACTTTATCTTCAAGAGCATATCTCTGACTTAAATGGTTTTGTTTCAAAAGTTTGAGTTTAGATACTGCGACATCCAAATCCATTTTCTCTTTGATGTGGGGATTACCTGTTGCAAGTGCTTTGATTTCGGCATAAGATAACGCCTGCTCGTCAACATCTTCTGCTGAACGCACAGGCGATTTTGAGGTCATAATCTGACCTATAAACTTTTGCTTATTCTCGACCAACTGATACAAGTATGCGTCAAAGGTTTCTTCGGTAACATAGCTGAAAATATCGACCTCGGGGTTTTCGTTGCCCTGTCGGACAATTCTGCCCTCTCTCTGCTGAAGGTCAGCAGGACGCCACGGACAATCGGTGTGATGGATTGCTATGAGTTTTTGCTGTACGTTGGTACCGGCACCCATCTTGGCTGTACTGCCTATAAGTACACGCACCTTACCTGTGCGAACTTTGCCGAACAGTTCTTTCTTCTTCGCTTCTGTATCGGCATCGTGTATAAAGGCAATTTCTGCTTCGGGTATGCCTTTTGCTATGAGCTTCTTGCGAATGTCATCATACACATTAAACTTACCGTCATTATGCGGAGTAGATAAGTCACAGAATACAAGCTGTGTGGATTTCTGCGGAGTGGTTTTGTTCCACATATCGAAAACATTATCAGCACAAACAGATACCTTGCTCGATGGGTCATCGGGTAACAACTCATTAACAAGGCGTTGGTCAAGCGCCGTCTTTCTGCCGTCATTTGTAATAAGCAGCATATTGTCTATGTTGGAACTCACCATTTTATTCCTTACCTTCTCGGCTCGTTCTGCAAGAGAAGCAACTATCTCTTTCTGCTGTTCGGTGGGTTTAACCGCAACATTGTGATAGTTGGCTTTCGGAACTGGAAGATTGAGCATATCTGCCGTCTGAATATCTGCCATCTGCTTGAACATCATCATAAGTTCGGGCAGGTTATAAAATTTCGCAAATCGGGTTTTAGCACGGTATCCCGTACCTTCCGGTGCAAGTTCAATAGCGGTTACTGTTTCGCCGAAGGTTGAAGCCCAAGCGTCAAAGTGTTGCAGATTACGGTCAACAAGAGTTTCATACTGCAAGTATCTCTGCATAGTATAGAGTTCTACCATAGAGTTTGAAACAGGTGTACCCGTAGCGAAAATAACACCTTTACTGCCTGTGATTTCATCAAGGTATCTGCACTTCATATAGAGGTCAGATGACTTCTGTGCTTCGGTCTGGGCAATACCGCCGACATTACGCATTTTTGTGTAGAGGTACAAATTCTTAAAATTGTGAGCCTCGTCTACAAAGAGCCTGTCAACACCGAGTTCTTCAAAGGTGACAACAGCATCCTTACGGGTTTGGTCGTTGAGTTTTTGGAGTTTTGCCTGCAAGGACTTTTTAGTTTTTTCAAGCTGTTTAACAGAGAATTTCTCGCCCTTGTTAAACTTGATTTGTCCGATACCAACGGTTATTTCATCAATCTGTTCTTCAAGCATCCTCTTTTGCCGTTCAAGACTTAACGGGATTTTTTCAAACTGCGAATGACCGATAATAATAGCATCATAATCACCCGTAGCAATACGGGCACAGAACTTTTTACGGTTTTTGGTTTCAAAATCCTTTTTGGTAGCAACAAGGATATTCGCCGATGGGTAAAGCTGTAAATATTCTGCTGCCCACTGTTCCGTAAGATGATTAGGAACAACAATGAGTGACTTGTTACAAAGTCCGAGTCTTTTGCTCTCCTGTGCCGCAGCAACCATCGTGAAGGTTTTGCCCGCACCGACGACGTGTGCAAGAAGTGAATTACCGCCGTACATAATTCTTGCAACCGCATTAACCTGATGAGGTCGTAAGGTTATTTCGGGATTCATACCCGAAAAATTGATGTGACTGCCGTCATACTCACGGGGTCGCATACAGTTAAACTTGTCATTGTATATGCGGACAAGTTTCTCTCTGCGGTGGGGGTCTTGCCAAATCCAATCTTGGAAAGCCTGCTTTATCATTTCCTGCTTACCCTGTGCAATGGCAGTTTCCTTTTTGTTAAGAACGGGTTTTCTGTTGCCGTTCTCATCTTCAACATAATCGAATATACGCACATCTTTAAGATTAAGAGTTTCCTCTATAATCTTATATGCATTTATTCGGCTTGTTCCGTATGTGGTGTTGGCAATAACATTCATACGGTCATAGTTTTTGTTTTCGATATTCCACTCTGCGGAAATCGGTGAATAGTGTACCTTTATATTCCATTGAGCATATCTCGGTGTTTGTAAGAGTTCAAACATAAACTGTTCAACAACATCAACCGGGAGCCAAGTCGCACCCAAGCGGACAGAGATTTCACTTGCTGTCAAATCTTCGGGTTGTACTTTTTCAAGCATTTCAACATTGGCACTGTAATCATCGGGATAAATTTCAGCAGTCCGTTTTGCAAGTTCAAGTTTCTTTCTGACGTTACCCGAAAGGTATTCATCAGCCGTAAGATACCTCGGTACTCTGCTGTCCTCGGATGTGTGTTCGGGGTTAAGGAAGATAACACCTTTGAGTTCTTCAAAAAGCATTTGCTCTGTCTTGCCCGTGAGCTTACACATATAGTCCATATCAACACAGGCTTTTTCACCGATTGATACTGCCAATGCTTCACTTGCCGTTTCAACAGATGTTACAGCGATATGTGGCTTGATTGTTCGTTTTGTGAACATATCTGCCTTGCGTTTGAGTTCACCGTTTTCACCGATAACTTCAAGTGAACAAAGCAGACAATATGAACTGTCATCAGAGAATACAAGGCGGTTTGCTCTTGCGTTGAGCAGACCGTATTTCTTTGTCAACTTGTCATAGATTTCATTCAATCTTTCCTGTGCCGAAAGAATAGCTAAATCGGGATAATCGTCTGTCTGAAGCCTTATGAGTTCACGCACACAGTCCCTTATTTCAATCATACCCTTTATACGGCTTTCCGCCGTTGCAGAAACATCAACGGGTGTCATCCTGCTGTCGTGTCGGTAATATATTTTATCTTCAACAACAGTAAAACTGAAATTCTTAACATTCGGGTCTGCAGGTACGGATAAATCTTCGGACTCGCCGACATCGGAAAGTTCAAAATCCTTTATCTCGGCGTGTATGTTCTGTATCGCTTCTGAAAGAAGATCGGAGAGTTCTCTGCCCTCATAAGGTCTGCAGGTCAGTGACTGACCAAACTGTGAGGACTCCATAACCATATCACCGAGTACCATTTCGGGATGGTCAACAAAATACTTGTTATATTCGTTACCGTTCTCATCACGGTCAAGGTGTACCCAATAAGGCTCATCATTAACAAGGGTATCTCTTTTCTGTAAAAAGAGAATATCCGATGTTGCCTCTGTACCTGCGTTAGCCTTAAAAGTGTTGTTTGGCAGACGAATGGCGCCGAGCAGTTCTGCCCTTTGTGCGATATACTTTCTTACAGCAGGATTTTTCTTGTCCATAGTACCCGATGAAGTAACAAAAGCTATTACACCGCCGGGGCGTACTTTATCAAGGGTCTTGCCGAAAAAGTAATCGTGTATGAGCCAGTTGTGTTTATCGTACTTTTTGTCGATAACCTTAAACTGCCCGAAGGGAACGTTACCTACCGCAACATCAAAAAAGCTGTCGGGTAATGCTGCTTCTTCATAACCCTGTACTGTAATACCCGATTTCTGATAAAGCTGCTGTGCAATTCTGCCCGTTAAGCTGTCAAGTTCAACACCGTAGAATTTGCTTTCACTCATCTTGTCGGGGAGCATACCTATGAAATTACCCGTACCGCACGAAGGCTCGAGGATGTTACCGTTTTCAAATCCCATATTGCCGAGTGCTTCATACATAGCACGGATAACAACAGGAGGAGTATAAAAAGCGGTAAGTGTACTTTCTCTTGCAGCGGCATATTCTTCGGGAGAGAGCGTAACAATAAGTTCTTTATATTCATCTGCCCAATTTGTTTTGCTTTCATCAAAAGCATCTGCAAGACCGCCGAAGCCAACATACTTTGAGAGTATTTCCTGCTCTTCGGGAGTTGCAAGACGGTTTTCAAATTCAAGCTCGTGCAGAAGATTGATAGCAGCCATATTGTTACGGAATTTTTCTTTTGCACCGCCGACACCGAGGTTATCATCGGTTATTCTGAAATTGTGTTTTTCGCTGTCGGGAACGGTGGGATGAAGAGTTGTGACTTTTTGTTTCTTTTCTTCCCATACAGGTGGAGTAAGAGCAGGCTCTTCCGTGCGAAGTGTCTGAATTGTCACATCAAAGGGTAGTCCGCTTTCTTCGGCAGGTATTTCCGCAACCTTTTCCGTTGAATAGGTCGGTGCGGTCTGCTGATTCAGCAGTTCACGGACAAGACCAATTTTTTCAACTCTGTTTATGGGGTACAGAACAGAGGTGTCACGCATTGAAACATCACCGAAAACGGGGTCAATCTTTTCGATAACGAATTTTGTACCGTCAATCATTACCTCTTTGCCGATGAGTTCTGAGTCAGGAATAACAGGAAGATTTTCCTTTTCTTTCTCTAATTCCTTTATTAACTGTTCAGCAATTTCTTTATCATCTGTTTCCGCTTCTTCAACTATATTTTTCAGTTGAGCAATAATCGAGTCTATTGATTTCGGATTTTGCAGGTCAGCAGCAAGTTTACTTGCGGCATCTTCTTCTGACTCGCCGATTTCAAGAGTATCTCTGAATCCGTAGAAATCAAAATCTTTGTAAAAATCAACAAGTCTTTCAGCGAGTGTTCTTTCATTCGTTACTACTTTGTCGGTAACTTCAGAATCCAATGCTGTGTTCGTATATGTCTTTGATTCAAAAACTTCATCGGGAATATAGACTAAATCATCAAAATCCAAGCCATAAAGTTCATATTCAATCAATGATTCAAGATTGTCATAGCTTCGGCTGTCATAATAGTTATTGTCTATGAATCTGTCAATTCTGAAATCCACAAGATTTACAGAAACCTGAACGGGAATTTCTACATCAGTAAATGTGGTGTAAGCGATTTCAATATTTTTCATATCGCTAAAATCTGCACCTTTACCGTATTCTTTAATACAGAATTTATCTATCAGTTTTTTTGCTTTTTCAATAGGCTCAAGTTCACTGTTTTCGCCAATTTGAGGCATCCTAAATATTTTTCTTGCAGTTTCACCATCGGGAATTGCCGAAATGACTACTCTGCTTTCTTTGCGGATATTTTCAAGATAAGCTTCAAGTCTATGAGCAGGGAAACCGACCATCGGCACTCGTTCATCATCATTTACTGCTCTTGAAGTAAGAACAAGTTGAAGCGAAGTAGCCAAAGTTTTTGCATCATCATTGAATGCTTCAAAGAAGTCTCCTACCTGATACAACACTATTGAATTGGGATTATCCGCCTTTATTTCGTTGTATTCATCCAAGAAACTGTTACGGCTGATTTCGACATTTGCGGAAGTTTCTTTTTCAAACTCCTTGGCTTCTTCAACAAGAGCCTGCATAGTTTCAAGTGAACATTCGGTATAATCGGGTTGCTCGTGAAAATACTCGGTTGCACCGTCAAAAAATTCACTGCCGTAGTCTGCAAATTCCTGTTGGCTTACTGTGCCGAGATAATCAAAGAAGTCTTTGAAATCTGCGTGCTTCTGTGCAGCTTCCAGAATAACCTCAAAATGAAAACTGTTTGTAACAAACTGTCCTTTACCGTCATTACCATCGGGGTTGTAATACATCCACGAAACAATTTCTTTATCACGGTCAACATAAAAAGCATCGTCATAGAGTACATCTGCAACAGCAGCGTGTCCGTCATCATATTCAGACGGCTCTTGCACCTCATCTAATGAGGGGGGAGAATACCTGTCTATAACCCCCTTATCTAATGCCATAACTACTGCTTCAATGTTGTTTTCAAGAAGTCTTTTGGTGGCATAGCTAAGGTTGAAATCAAGAACTTGACAACAGGGCGTGAAAACATTTCCGTAAAGGTTTTTTCCCGGTGCGGTATAGTTTGTGACCTTTGCAAGAATTTCAGCATCCTTGCCGAATGCGTTATAAAATCCTCTTGTGTGTAAAAGAACAACACTATCCGGGTTTTCCTTTTGTACCTGCTCATACTGAACCAAGAAATCGGGCTTATTACTTTCGTCAATTTCTGTTTCAGCTTCATCATTCACGGCAGGTCTTTCAACATCAACTTCTACTCTCAAATGATTATTTGCAGGATTTTCTCTTACTCTTTTCTCAAATACTGCTTTTGAAAATTCTTCCGTGAAAAGAGGATATTGGATGTTGCTGAGTATAACGGGGTCTTCAAGCGAAAGAATAGTGTATTCATCCGCACCGATATATACGGTATCGCCGAGATTATATTCATATCTGTATTCTTTTGGTGTTTCTTTTTCCTCGGGAGCATAACGGAGAAGCTGACGAATTTCACTTTCTTTTTTCCACTCAGCCTCTTGTGCCAATCTGTTTTCAAGCCATTGCGGATACATTTCTTTTTCTTTTGGGTTTAAGTATCTGTCAGACTTTATAAGTGTCGAAAGACGGCTTTCAACATAATTCCACTTCAACAAAACTCGTCTTGGAGGAACACTGTAATGGTCAGATATTTCAATACCTTTTGAGTCGTGACCTTCCCAAAATCCACTTCCGGGAAGTGCATCTGAATGACCGCCTGTTCCGTATTCGTTTTTAAGGAACTTAATGTTTTCATCTTTTGAAAGGCTTTCGGCAAACTGCCTGTAAATACGCATTTTACCTTCGCTGAAATCACTACCGCCGCAAAGCACATAATCAACGGCAGATTGAGGCAGAAACAAAGGAGCTTCATTCTTTACTGCCGTGCCGATAAGTTCCATTTGCTTTTCAACACCGGGTAAAAGCAAAGCCTGAGGCTCTGTCCATTCCTCCATAAGCATAAGTCCAAAAACACTTCGTTCAATCTGGAACCATTTTTCCCACGCTTCACGGAGATCAGTTCCGTCATTACGCCATAATCTAATGGCATCGGAATAGGCTTCAAAGCCTGCTCTTACACCATTGGAAAGTGTAATTTCATAGGGTGTTGAATTAAAGAAAGACATAATAAAATCGCTACGTTCTTTTTTGTCAGTATGACTTTCATAAAACGCAGCGATTTCCTCTGTATGCGGAGTTAAATAGGTTTTAATTAACTCACTTTTTTCTTTGTCTTGGTGAAAATACTCGACACCGTTCCAACGGGCATCGAAATCGTGATTACTTAACTGTAAATCAGTTCCTTGAGTACCGTTTCCTCGGCTGCCTGTTTGATGTTGTTCATCAACTGTACCCACCTCATCTGGTCGGTTTCCTTCAAGGCTTCCGTTACTCCCTCGGCTTTCATCATCTGTTCGGTCAACTGTTCCAACATCTTCTGAGCCTGCTGTTCTGTTTCCGAAAGATGTTTCATCAGTTCGCCCTTCGTCAGCAGAATGTTGAATAACACTCTCTTGTGATTCATCAGGTACTTTTTCCTCATCGTAGCGTACTTGCCAAGTGTAACGTTCATTTCCTCTTTCGGAAGTGTGATGTTCGGGATTTTGTAATCTCCGACCTGTCTGTAAGTTATCTGTGACATCCTCATTACTCCTTTCGGTGTCTGTTTTTTGTTTTGCACCCTCATCATATCCGAAATTATATGAATTGACAAATGTGCGATTTTTATTTTTTTCTTCCCTTTGAAGTGCTTTTACGGTTGTTTCAATTTCACGAAGTCCCATTTCGGCTATTTCGCTTGTAGCGGAGCCTAATGCAACTATTGTTTCGTGAGTGTTGAAATTATAGAGGTCTTTGAAATCCTCGGGGTCATAGAAATCGTCAGCGTTAATACCGCACCTTGTCATCATCATATATCCGATACTGCTGACAAGAGTATTTCTCAACACAGACCTTATATTATCCTCGTCAAAATCTTCAAGGAAACTTCCGTGTTTAACCTCATCCAAGCTGTAGAGATAATCAAGGATATTATCGTCAACCATATTCTGTGCAGTATCATCAATGATTGAAGCAAGTGAGCCGTCACCGACATCACCGAAGGCATTTTCAAGAGCCTCGGCTATTTCAGCTTCAAATCTTTCTTCTACCTGCCAAGACGGTACTTCTATGTTTTGTCTTGAATTGGTATCAGACACATCAAAAACATATCGAAGTTTAGGATATGTGCTTGAATGATTTAACAAAGCGATACCCGTTGCACCTCGGTTTACCCAACGGTTGAATTTTTCATTCCAAAAGCTGATTTCCGCACAAGCGGTTGCTTCGGGTTTTTGAGCAAAGATAAGGATTTGGTCGGGGAAACTGTATTTATAGTTATTTGCTGCAGTTCTCAAAAACGAAGTCCAATTCTGCTGATTTTCAGTAGCCTTAATAACCTCATCATTGAATACGGCAGTTACAATTTGCAGTTTACTTGCCAATTAAACCACCTCACTTTTCATTGGTTTTAGCAAGATAAGAGAATAACTTATTCGACTTAACGCTTTCCTGCAACTGCTGAATTTCGATTATATCCGTAAAGGATATATCATCAATTACGGCAATATCCTTTGGTGTGAGCTTCTTTATATCTTCCTCTGTGGTATATCCGAGAGAAATGAGTTTTTCAAGGAGTTTCAACCTTTTGGTTACTTCGTTGGGTACTTTCGCCATTCTTCTTTACCTTCCTTTCTTCAAATTCTTTATAAACTCGTTTCCAACAAATATTGCAAACATTTTCATTGTGGTATATGCATTTTTTGCAGCCGAGTTTATTCATATTAACCTTCATGGTGTCCGATAACATTTCTCGTCATCGTGCATCACCTCGGTCTTTGTGTTTTGTTTTAACGGGGGTGCCGTTGTCATCATAGTTGTGAGGGTCTGCTTCGGGAGTGTACCAACCTTTTAAAAAGCCTGCGAGCATTGCTGCTTCCTGTGCTTTGGTTACTCCCATTTCGCTGTTATGACCGTCAGCGAGTTCTCTGTTCTTCTCGGGTGAGTTGTTGCTGTCGTTTACATCGGTGTATTCCTTTTCACCCTTTGTGATGATAACGAGATGACCGTTTTCGGGTGAAACAGAATAACATCTTTCGGGAAGTGATGAACGCAGAGGGATAACCTTGCTGCCGTTTCTTTCCATTATCTCGGCAAACTCACAGATGTGATAAAGTCTATCACCGACCTCTGTGTGGTACTCGTCAATAAATCTGCAATATTTATCGACCTTTTCACCGTCAAGGCGAAGGATTCTGATTTTGTCACCATCGGGAATGGTGAAAACAGGTCTGTATGAGGGAGTAATAAAGCGGATACCCTTACTTGCCTGAACAAGATGTGTTTCAAAATACTGCTTTACAAAACAGTAGCAGTAAAGGTTGTATTCGCCCTGCCTCGGATTGAGCCTTAAAAGATAAGTATGCTTATCTGTATCAACTCTTACGCCGTAATACTGATTATCCGCACCGCTGTACTGCTTTGCGTGTTCGTGACAATAATGGCTGAGCCTTGTTCTGTCATTGAGCAGTCTGCCGTAAGTGTCATCAAGGCGGAGTGCGTTGATAACATCGTCAAATTCCTTTTTGAACTCATCTGTCTTGAAGAAAGTACAGACGTCATTCCAAGTGGAATTGAACTCTTGTCCGTTATATCCCATATCCGCACGGAGATAACCTATACAGCCTGTCTGCTGATATAACTGCTGACTTTGTCTGAATGTGTATTTTTCAAGATTGGAAGTTATAGGTGTTACATACAAATCTGTCATCTTGCATCCCTTTCCTTTCTTCTGTCTGCACGCTCTTTCAGTACCTTTTCAAGACCTTCCTTTGCCCAATCGGGGAGTTTGTCTTTTTCAATAGTACCGAGAACATCCTGACGTTTGAACTGCACGGATTCTCCCGTGTAAAGATTAGTACAGAAACACGCTGTACCTCTTGAATTTGCAGACGAGCCAAAACCGCCCGTACAAAGACAAAGCTGATTTACAGAAATTCTGTATTCGGGTTTGAATATATCTGCCTTTATAACTACAACCTTGTCTTTGATTGACTGTCTGTAGTCAACAGCTTCGCAATCTTCGGCAGTAAGCGGAGTTTTATCAACAGAGATCTTTGCGTTTTCTTCCATAACTCTGTCTGCTTCTGCCTCAATCCTTTCTGCAAAGATTTTTGCAAGTTCGGCAAAATCATCACCAATGAGAACATCATTGTATCTTGTGAAAATACCGTTGTGTTCGCAGCTGGCAACAAGATAAATCATATTGTCGGGTGCATTGGGATTTTCGCCGAGTATAATTTCGGTTTTACCGATTTCAAAGGCTTGGGTTATCTCATAACCCTCAACCACTCTTTTTTCACTCAATATCTTCAACTCCTTCCATAAGTGTTTTACCGTATTGAGTAAGTGCGTAAAAATTTGCGTGGTCAAACTTGGATTTTCTGAACTGCTTGACCGTAATGATGTTTGCTTTTACAAGTCGTTTAATCGCATTTCGCACAGCCTTTTCACCCATAAAGGGGAAAGTGCCTGTCAGAGATTTTTGTGTTATGCGTACAAAAGGTCTGCCCTCAAACTTGGTGTCTGTATGCGTTAAACGGTAGTTGATAAAGCCAGCAATAAGTGCGGAATTGATACCGTGCTTTATTGCAATAGTGTTGCTGTAGTTACATACCATTTATATATTTACCTCCAAAAAGTTAAGGGCAGCCTTTTGACTGCCCTTTAGTGTTTATCTTCCGACATACCAATCATCGTAGGCTGATTCGGAAATGTTTATTGTGTTTGTGTTTATCGTTCTTGTAATCATACCTGCAGGTGTCCAACAGTCACTCTGAGTTATACTCATAATATACTTTCCGTTGGGATACCAAACGGGTGTGAAATGAACTCTGCCGTATGTTCCGTTAGGTCTGAATTTCCACTCGTTTGATACCAAATCAAGTGTTCGGTATTCACCGTTTTTGGTTGAGTAGTCAAATTCGGGCATAAGAGCATAGGCAAACTGCGGTTTTGTGTATGCCGCCGATGACGGCATAGTGTAACCCGAAACGGATTTATTGTTATTCATAAGTGCCAAGGATAAACCGTAACCCGATTTCATAGTCCAAGAACTGCCGTTTTTAACAGCCGTTGAGCCTGTTGCGGGTGTGAGAGTTGCGGAACTGTCCGCAATACCTACAGCATAGCTTACCTTCTTAAATGCACCCGATGAATAAGTCCATTCCCACCAAGAAGCAGAATAGCTCTTGTTGTCCTTTGACAGAGGAATGGTAAATCCTGCGGGTTTGGTCTTTTCAAACTGTGTATCGTTTGTTTCAGATACAGTTGCAGGTGTTGTGGTATAGTTTGCGGATGAAAGGTTGTACGATACACCGTCCTCGATGATTTCACCCGTAATCTTTACCTTTGCACCATTCAGACCTGCAGGAACTTTCCACTTGAAATATACAAGATTGTTTTCAAGACCGGGAACAACAGCCTGTTTTTTTGTGTATGTGGCTATCTGTTTTGTGCCGTTATATACCTTAAACAGAATAGATATATTGTTGCTCGGCGTGTAATCGTCCGTGTAGGTGTTGTTGAGCCAAAAGCTTGTTATTACCTCGGTGTTCTCACGGTAGTCTGCATTTTGTGCAATAGGCGTAAGTGTCAGCGGATGCCGTACTTTACACTTCAATGTCAATTCGTTGTTTTTACCGTTGGTTTCGTATTGAGTGTTATATATACCCATACCTTCAAGATAGATACCGCCCCAAAAGTCGAATGTTCTCTTGTTCGGCACTACAAAATCGTAACCGGGAAGAAATGCCTTTGAGTTGGCACTTAATGACCAAACACCGTCTATCTGTGTTATGTCATCTCTGAAACCGTTTATATATACTCTTGAGTCTGTGTTGTTTCTGTAAATATAACTAACCTGTACTGTTTCACCTGCAACAAGGTCATAGGGGTCAAGTATTATGCCCGTTCCTTTTCTCTTGAACTGAATTTCATACAGTTCGATGTCACAAGGAATAACGGGTATCTCAATCCAAGTGGTTTCGTGAGTATGTTCCTTATCTTTTGACCACCAAGTTTCAAGTTTAAACCTCAATGTGCTGTTCGTTACTTTTGGTATGGTATATGGATTAAGAACACTGCTTATACCCGTAGATGATTTGCTGCCTATGCCTCGGTTATTTGCACTCGCATCATAACCGCTGTTTTCGGTATAGGCATTAACCCATTCAGTACCGTTGTAGTAATACAAAGAACCTCTCATACAGACACGGGGACTCCAAGTGCTGTCTGTTCCGTAGTAGTATTCAATGCGAGCGTGCTGACCGTGATATACCTTGCCGTAAAGACCGTTCTTGCCGTTATACGCAACATATCCGCCCTCATATCCTCGGATCTTAACCTCGTTTCTGTGAAGAACAGGTTTTATGGGGATATAGAAGGTTTCAACAGTACCGCTTTTGAGAACATTGCCTTCAGCATCAACCCAATCCATTTTGGCTTGTACTTCGTAAGCCTCAATATCTGCGGTTACGGTTTTGTATTTATCCGTGAACTGAACTGGGAACCAAAGTGTTTCGGGATAATCGGGATTGAGGTTTACTTCTCTTGTAATCCAATCTCCGCCGTTCTTGACATACTGCCTTACCCTTATGTTCTGTGTTTCATAGGGGAAATACACATTAAACCATACTGTATCACCGATGGTGGCATAACCGTTTTTGTATTGATATTCATCAAAGGTTGCACCCGTGCTTATGCCGAACAGCTTTGTTTTATTATTCTTTGCTCCGCTGTAAGCATCACATTCCTTTACATCAAGAACAGGGTCATAAATCCACTGTGCATAAAGAGTAACGGTTGAGCCGTTGACGGATGAAAGATTTTTAACCTTCTGTTTGTCGGTATATGACGTTCCTGTACCGTTTGCCTTTGTGTTCCAACCCGTAAACTTGTATTCGCTCTTGGTAAATCCGTTTGCGGTAAGTGCTTTTTCAACATTATATGTCATAGTCATAGAATCGGTAGAGCCGCCTGTGTTACCGTTACCGTTGAACTGAATTGTGTATGTTGCAGGTTTCCACTTTGCATAAAGGGTTACAGTTCCGCCGTTGGTAGAGGTCAGATTGTTTACCTGCTGTTTGTCGGAATAGCCTGTCCCCGTGCCGTCAGCTTTGGTACTCCAACCGTTGAACACATATCCCGTTTTTGTAAAGCCGTTTGCAGTGAGGTTTTTCGGTGTTCCGTATCTCATAGACATTGAAGCGGTAGAGCCGCCCGTGTTTCCGTTACCGTTAAACTGAATGGTATATGAGTTCGGATTCCACTGTGCATACAGATAAATCGTACCGCCTGCGGTAGAGGAAAGATTTGTTACCGTCTGTTTATCCGAGTAGGTTGTTCCGCTACCGTTGGATTTTGTGTTCCAATTCTTAAATGTGTGTCCGGTCTTTACAAATCCGTTGGCACGAAGTGTTACGGGAGTGTCAAACTTTACAGACATAGAAGCAGTAGAGCCGCTTGTGTGTCCGTTACCGTTAAATGCAATGGAATAGGTGCTGACAGTCCATTGTGCATAGAGTGTAACAGTTCCGCCGTTGGTTGAAGTAAGATTTTTAACCGATTCTCTGTTGACATAACTTGTTCCCGTGCCGTTGGCTTTCGTATTCCAACCTGCAAAGGCATAACCGGATTTTGTAAATCCGTTGGCTGTGAGGTTTTTGGAAACATCGTATGTCATACTCATTGAAGCGGTTGAGCCGCTTGTACTTCCGTTACCGTTGAATCTGATAGTATAGGTATTAGGCTCCCACTGTGCATAGAGGGTGAGCGATGTGTCACCGCTTGTGATACCTGATTTCAAATCCGTAGGTTTAAGTGAGGAATCGTCTTGGTCGAACAGAGTTCCGCCCCAAGAATATTTACCCCATTTGGTAAAGGTATATCCTGTGCGATAAAGACCGAAGGTTGAAGCATTACAAAGACCGCCCGACTTGGTGTTATTATAAGTCCATTTATCTGTGAACTTTGAATAAGGAGAAGCGGTGTAAATCGTATCCAAAAGCAACCTGTAGCTTGAGTTACTCAAAGAGCCGTCATTAGCATCGTAATGAACTTCAAGTACGGCAGGACGCCATTGTGCATAAAGCGTTATTGTACCTCCCGCCGAAGTCAGATTCTTTACATACTCACGGTTATCATAGCTCGTTCCCGTACCGCCGGACTTTGTGTTCCATCCGACAAACTCATAACCCGTCTTTTTAAAGTTGTTTGAATTTAATCTGGTCGAACTGCCGACAGTAACAGTCTGATTTGACATAGAGCCGCTTGTGTTACCGTTACCATTATATTTAATGGTATAGGTCGAACTTGTTGAGCTTGATGAGCCTGTGGATGAAGAACTACCGCTTGTTTCTTGATATGCGATACCGACACCATAACCTTTGTTAATGATATTATAGAATGTTTCTTTACTGCTGCTTCCGATTGAAGAAGCGGAAGTCCAAAGACCTTGTCCGTCAGGTGTATAAAGTGCATTGGGATAAACTCTGTTTGTGTATGAAGCGATAAATCCCCAAGTAGCAGAGGTGTTACTTGTACCACCGTTACTTGATGCACCGAGGATATATTTGCCGTATAAAGCTGTTTCAGTTACGGTGATGGAGTGATAAACACTCTCCAGCCTTATATCGTAAATCGGCTCAACAATAACTTTATCGCCCTTTGACATATTTGCTACACTGCCGACACCGAGAAGGGAAAGAACTTTATTGATGTTGTTTTCATTGTTCTGCCAAGTTTCCATTCCCGAAGGTGCGGGCAGGGTTGTTGAAAAGCCTTGTGAGCTTTCTTTGTAGCAATTCGTGGTGCTTCTTGCTGTTGTAAAGCCGTTGTTCTGTTTGGATATAAGCTGCTTTTTATTATTCTTTGTGCTGAACTTATATCCGTCCGTGTATCCGAGATTACCGTAACTTGTGTTTCGGAACACGTCAATAACCTTGCTGACCTTCATCGAACCCGATGAGGTTACAGCGCTGAAACGATAACCTATACAGTTATCGCTTGTTGTTCTGATTGCGTATCCGTTAGGTGATGCTGATGAAGTACCGCCCGTGCCGCCTGCAGAACTGCCGTCCCAAGACAAAGCAAAGGCATTTGTGGGTATCATGCAGAGTAGAGAACACACAACCAAGATAATAGATATTACTCGTTTAATACTAATCATCTCCTTCTTAAAAAACAAAAAAATGACCTGACATTACATCAGGTCATCATCTCTTTTGGGTTAGTGCGAGTGGCAGGTTTTACCCTTAACCGCACCGTGACAAATCTCGCAAACAGTATCTTCAACATATCTTACGCAAGTTCCGTTTGAGCCGTCACCGATTTTCTTACCGCAGGTACTGCAATAAACGGTGGGGTCATTCTTTATTGTGTATTTGGGACACTTGGTAATATCGTAGCAGGAGTTACCCCATTCATCAACCGCATAGAAGCTCTTGCAGGTGTGAGAGCCGCAGATTGAGCAGCCTTTCTTTTCAAGGCTTACGATGAAATCGTGAGTTTCCTTGCTGTCACAGTTATGTTTCTTGACACCGCAGTTATAGGCATTTGCATCGTCATCGCCGATGATTACAATACCGGGACCGTCATTCGGTTTTACTGCTTCCGCCTGCTTATTCGTTGTTTTTTCGACTGAGCCGTGATTATCAGGCTTTGTCATTTTTTCGGGTGCAGCGAGAGTTATCATATTCTCGTCAACCTTCTTCGATTCCTCAACATACAGATTTGTTCCGATGGTGATGTCCTCAAGGTTGAGATTATCGTTATCGGTGACGTGCTGTGTGGTTGAGGTAGTCGTTTCTGTGTCTGTATCCTTACCGCAGGACTTGCCGAAAAGTGCAAATATAAGTGCAAGAATTATCAGCAGTACCGCCACAAGGATAAAGATGGTTTTGTTGCTATGCTTTGAGTTTGAATTGTCTTTCATTTTCTTTTGCCTCCTAAACAATTAAAATTTTTCGGTTAATATTGATACAATTTCTATCGGTACATTTGCAGTCGTAACCGTTTTCCCTGCAAACTGTATCGGCACAGAAACGGTATATCTGACACATATTTCAAGCTGATTATCCTTTTGAAAACTCATTTGAGGAAGTGTCATTGAATATTGCAGATTGCCGTCTGTGTCATAACTATACAGCGTATCGGCAGATAAATCCAATGTGCAAAATTCACAGAGCTTTTCTGTGTATTCGGGAAAATCAAGTGTTTCGGTGTAGTCGTTACCTTGCTTTATGCTGTTGAATATGAGAGTGGAATTTGTGGTGACGAAATTATCCAAAACAACCTTGCTGTTTTCCCGTGTGACATTGATAACCGAGATTGCGGATGCATAAGTGAAAATGCTCGAGAAGATAGCGACAATTACGATGATTAGTACACATATTGATACATAGCCTTCGCCCTTGGTGTCTTTCAATATCTTCATTTTCCGTCACCTACTTCCAATACTTTTCCGAAATACCCGACCTTGTACTTTGTACTGTAATGGGTATTTTAAAAGCTCCGACACCTTGCACATAGGTATGAACAGAGATTGTCAGAGTCATTGTATCTCCAAGCTGCACACGCTGGTATGTTTCGTTATAGTATTCTGTTGCAGAAGTGGTTACATCAAAATCAAAGAAAGTGCCTTTGAGTTCCTCACACCGTTCCTCAAACTCATCGCCGAACGAGCCTGTAAATGCGGCAGTTTCAATAAGCTGTCCGCAGATCTCGTCCATATCCTGCTTGAGTGTTAAAAAGGAATAGATGTTAAGGGTTACTACAAGCACCATCATAAGTGCAATTAAGCCGATAGCTACATCAATATAGCCTTCGCCCTTTCGGGAAGTAATAAGTTTCTTCATATCCTTTCACCTCCGTTATCCGAAAAGAACGCCGACAGAACTGATAATCTGTGAGATGATGACAACAACATACATAAGCATAAAGCAGACAAGCAAACTCATTGAGAGTTTCTTTGTCTTTTTGGGTATCTTCTGTGCTTCAAGCCTTAACTGCTGTCTTTGAATATCCGCAAACTTCATTGAGAGAGATGACCAATAAACCGTGTTATCATCACCTCTGACAAGAGCAATAAGTCCTCTGCATACATCACTCATAAGCGGTGAGCCTACTCTTGATTCAAGTCTTGTTATGGCAACTTCAAGATTACCGGAACGCATATCCGCTACTGTAATGTCAAGCTCGTGTTTGAGTTCGGGACAAGCGTGAGGTGCAAATGATTTAAGCATACCAAGTACATCCTTGTTGTGAGATATACTCTTTTCAATCTTGAATACAAGGCGGGGAAGCTCATACTCGATTTTTGCTCTTTTTGCTTTAATTCGGTTTGCAATTCCTTTCATATTCATTCGGTAAAGAATGAACGCAAGAAAAAGAATTACGGGAGAGAGAATGGGGAATATGAAAAGCATCGGTATTGCGAAAATACCGACAATAAGGGATTTAACAATAGCATTAGCCATAAACATTTCGGGTGAAATGTTCATCTGTGCCGTTCTCAAATCCGATTCAAGCTGCATACGCTTGAACTCGTTAAGGTGTATTTTCTTTGCGATAAATGAGGCTATGTTTGAAAGCCATACATCAAGGCTGCTTGTCTTTTCCTTCTGCTGTTTTGCAAGGTTGTTGACAGCCTTTGAAGTTCGCATATACGGAATGCGGTAAATGTCTGCCAAGATGAAATAAGCGGCAATACCGCAGAACACTCCTGTTATAACTCCAACCATTTAACCGCCTCCTTTACCGTTTGTACTCTACGGGTTTTGTGTATTTGAGCATAAAGATATAGGTTATGAGAATAACCGCACCGCATACGCTGAGTACAACTTTACCCGCAGTTTCGTACATAAGAGTGTGAAACCAATCCTTGTTGAGAACATAAAGCAGGGGTATGTTACCCACAACAAGACCTACCATTGTGTAGTATTCCGTTCTTACCGCTGACATCATTGTGTTAAGTTCGCTGTTTACTATTCTGACATCGGTGAGTTTTGTGACTATGGGCAACAGAGTATCTTTGAGAGCTCTGTCATCTTGGCACTGAATGAGAGTATCGCACCATTCGTGGAATATCTCATTATCAACCTTTGATTTAAGGTTTCTCAATGCCTGTTTTGTGTTCGATGAAACAGCCATAGCGTCACCCACAAATGCGGTGAAGCATTCTTTCAGCGGAGGTCTGATATATGCAAGATTTTCATTTACCGCCGAAACAATATCCGAGTTTCTGTTGTATGAGGTTGTGATGATTGAAAGAGTTGTTTCCAACTCATCCTGTATATGTTTGTTGTAATATGAAAGAGTGTTTCTTACATATATAAAAGGTATCATCGCAAACGCAACAGCTAACACGGGAACAAGGAATACGTTATCAATAAGGATAGCAACAACCGCACCTGCCGCTAAAAGGACAAGTGAGGCAGAACAGACAAGGGCAAACTTACCCGATTTGCCCGTTGCTTCAAGTGCTGACTGAACATAAATGAGCCTGCTGCCCAGGCTCTTTTTCTTTTTGCCCGCCCTCAAAGCTCTCGCTTTTTCTCGCAGAGAACTCTTTGGGGTTGTTATCTTCATTAAGTCATCTGAAATCTGTGTAGGCGTTAAGCCGAGAAAACAGACAATAGCAATAATGAGAAAAACAGAGGCTATCATAGGAAAAATCATTCATATTCAGCCCCTTTCTTCAAGAATTTGTTGAGTTCCTCCTGCGGAACGCCAAACTGAAGAAGTTTCCTTTTGAGGTTGTCTGACATTATTTCCGGCTGTTCAAAATATCCCTCGGTTACATATCTGCCGTTCACTATCTCGTTCTTGGTGATGTTAAATCTGAACAAGGTGTGATAGAGCCTTTCACCGTTGGGAAGTATCTCACATTCGGAAATATCCATTATCTTTCTTTGGTTGTTTTCAAGTTTGTGGGTATATACGACAATGGGGAATGCCTGTCCTGCCTGCATAAGTGAGGTCTTGAAATCAATGGGAAAACGCTTCTGACAAAGCAGGGCAATTCTCATATGTGCGGAATCTGCCGCAAATGCGTGAACTGTTGATACAACCGTGTGTCCCGTAAGACTTGCTTCAACTGCTGAATAACATTCAACATCTCGCATTTCGCCGACACATACTATATCGGGATTGAAACGAAGTGAAGCTACAACAAGGTCTTCCTGTGTTATGTCATAAGTTTCATTTTCGGAAGGACGGGACAAGGTGTGAACAACATTGTTCACTACCTTTCCGCCCCTTGTTTTTACAAGACTTAATTCTCTTGAACCGCTTTCAATGGTAAACACACGTTTACCGTTGGGGATAGTAGATAAAAGAGCATTAAGAAGTGTTGTTTTACCCGAACTTGTTGCACCCGCAACAACGGTGGATACACCGTATCTTAAACACATACAAAGGAAGTCCATCATCTTCTCGGTGGCATTGCCCGATTTGATAATCTCTTTCTTGTTGACTCTTGAAGGATGCAAAAGTCTGATTGAAACGCTTACGCCGATTTCATCATCAACAATAGGCTCTTTGAGAGCAGTAATTCGGGTATTGTTGGGTAAGTGTCCCTGTGACATAGGTGTGGAATTGTCGATAATCATTCCCGAGTGGTGAAGCAAACGCTTTACAATATCTACTGCGTGGCTCGGTGAATAGAAATGTTCCTTTGCCTTTTCTGTTTTACCGTTTGTGTAGGTAATCGCAATATCGTTCCAAGCATTTATGTTGATTTCTTCAATTCTGTCCTTGCCGAGATACTTTGTGAGGATTGAGTATTCCGCCATTTCGGAATACAATTTGTCGCAAAGTTCTGAAAAGGTAAGTCCTTCAACAGTATAATTGGAATCACGGACAAACTTTTCGATATATGACCTTAACTGTGAGAGCTTGTTTGTGTCGGTCAAAGCCGCTGCATATCGGGAGGAGATGTGTTCCTGCGTCATTGACAGCAGCGGCACAAAATCAATGTTTTGCTGTATCATCTCTTATTCTCCCTTTGAAAAAAGTGTGCCGTCTTTCTTTTTCTTGAAAAGAATACTGCCTACTGCGGTTGCAGCAGATGTGATAAGTGTAGCGATAGCGGGAACTGCTGACTCGGCACCTGTGTCGGGAATGTCAGGGTTGTTGTAGCCGTCAGGAGCAGTATTGTTGTTTCCGTTGTTATCGCCATCAAGTTCACCGTTTACAAGACCGCCGAGAATACCGCCGATAAGGTTATTAAGGTCATCGGGAATTGTGATTACCTCATCACCGGGGTTAGGTGTTCCGTTATTGCTGTTATCGTTATCAGTGTCATCACCTTCAATGATTGTACCTGCATCGCCGACGCCGTCACCGTCTGTGGTATCTTCATCGGGAGTATCAGTAGGTGTTTCATTGTTATCGGTATTATCTTCATCGGGATTGTCATTGTTTTCGGTGTTTTCATCTGTAGTACCTTCGCCGTTTGCACCGTCATCGGTTGTTGCATCACCGGGAGTTGCTTCCTCATCGGTGTTACCGTCATCTGTTGTACTGTCATCGGGTGCTTCGATGTTGTCTGTTGTTTCATCACCGTCGGCGGGTGTATCGGTTGTATCACCGTTTTCGGGAGTTTCTGTTGTGTCAGAGTTATCCTCGTTTGTTGTATCGTCAGAGCCGTCAGTTGTTTCATCGTCAGAACTGTCGGTTGTGGTATCTTCTGTTGAGGGGTTGCTGACATCGGTTGTATCTTCGCCGTCTGCATTGTCTGTGGTTGTGCTTTCGGGAAGTGTTGTGTCCGTGCTGTCGGTTGCAGGAGTTTCAGTTGTTTCTGCGGCATAGGCGGTTACTGCACCGAAGCATACAAGGATTGAGAGTGCTGTGAGAATACAAATAAATTTTTTCATAATATAATTCCTTTCTTTATTACATTATTTGATAAATGAGATTTGAGAGTTCTTTGCGGTACTTCTTGTCGTTTACTCTCATATATAACTGTCCGTCAAGAAGCTGCTGTCTTACCTGTCTGGAATAAGGTAAGGTGCAGGACACATTTTTGAGATGTGCTTTCACATCTTCAATCGGCAGAAAGAGGTCATTGTCGGTTGAGTTTATAACCTTAAAACTTCTGTCATCGTCACTGCCGAAAAGTCCTTTGTTTGCGGTGTAATAGGTCATTCCTTTCAGATCGGGAGAAAGAACAAGTACAACCGAATCTGCACAGTTAATGGCTTTTCTCGATATGAGATCATCGTCATTTTCCGTACATTCAACGAACACATATCCCACCATTTCTGACAGAACATTGAAAAAAGCATTTACTTTATCGTCCGTTAATTTTGCGTAGCTGTGTTTGTTTTCATCCGACTTATATCCAAGACAGCCGAAATTCGGCATATCCTTTACCGTGACAAGGTGAGCAAGAATACTCTCCTGAGATATGTCCGTGTTATCCAATACCCCGCCGAGAGAAAAAAGACTGTCGGGAGTATAGTTGGGAAAAAGGAGTCCGAGTGCGGGAACTGTCATAGAGGGTGAAAGAAAGATGACACCGCCTGTGTCCGTATTGCAATACATTTCCTGTGCGAGTTTAAAAGCAACAGTTGTTTTTCCGCCGTTGGGTGAGCCGCAAACCGCTATGATTTTAGCCATTTGTGGAGTCACCTCCGTTAGCGGGTTTTGCCGTTGCAAGAAACTTATCTTCCGCATCAAGGAACTGCTGTGCTTTTGCATCGTCACCTCTGTAAACAAGGGCAACGTGCATTGAAGCGTTTTCTTCGTAGTTGGCAAGGATTGAAGCCTGCTTTACCGAAACGAGAACAGTAATGGTTGTGGGAAGTTCAAAACTGCCGTCCTCATTGGGGACAACCTCTGCTTCATCAATACCGCCTGCAGTGGTGGTAGTGATAACCTTTACATATTTAAGTTCACCGGGAACGGTTGTTTCGCCGTCTTTATCGGTAACATAAATGCTGACAATATCTCCGTTTTCAAGCTTACCCGAAAGACCGCCTGCAAAAGAGTTGATAGTGATACTCATTGCGACCTTATCTCCGTTAAGTGAGCCGAGGATATGTGAGGCTGAATTTGCATCAGCCGTGAGCCTTGCCGATGTTGCATAGTCACCGATGAGAATATCGGTACTTGCGTATTTGCCTATTACCTTATCTTTTTCGGTAATGGCATTTGCAGGAACATTCGCTTTGAGAATTTCTGCAATTTCAAAATCTGCATCGGTTATCTGTGTACCCTGCGAGATGTCTTTTGTGAATCGGAAAACTTCAACCTTCTGTTCCGAAATCTTATTGACAAACGGTGAAACAACGAATGTTACCGCAACCGCAAGAATGATACAGACAATACCGATAGCTGTTCTGTTCTTCATTGGGTTAAATTCCTCCTTGGATTAAATACATTGCCATAAATCCTATTGAAATATAAGGGACAAGAGGGAGGCTCATTTCTTTGAGTTTCTTCTTTCTGTTGATAATAGGTGTAACGATAACGGATAGAATAAGACCGATAACAAGGCCTGCGATACCGTTCCACATACCGAGAACAAAAACGCTGGCTGTGGTTATCTTTACATCTGCACCGCCGAGCCTGTTTTTAGAAAACAAAGCACAGACAAACATAATACCGCCCACAAGAAATGCACCGATAGTATGGGTGAATATTTCCAACAGAGATAATGAGATAAAACCGGAAATGAAAATCATCACCGAAACAACATCTTTAACTCTGCGTGTCTGAATATCGCATAGGGAGGCATAGAGCAGTATAAAGAAGAATACAGCACCCTTAACGAGTTGTACTGACCAACCGAAAACGATAAATAGCAATACAAATACAACTGCTGATACAAGATAGCAAAGAGAAGTATCCTTTTCTTCCATTTTCTGTTGCGGTGTTTTCTTGATTATGAGTTTCACAATAAGAAACACAAGGACACATAGCATACTTGACAACAGAATATTAGTGAATGTTTTGAAATCAAATACGTGAGTGAGTCCGTGTCCGATAGGATTTACGGGGTTAATTATTAAAGTATTAGGCATTTTAATCAGTCCTTTAAAGAGTTAAGCAGGGCAGTTTTACTGCCCTGCCGTTTGCTTTTTAACCCTTGTAGTTAAAGAGTCCCTCAATCTTGGTTGTGACTGTGGGCATAATGGTTGAGTTGAAGAGCGTGTAAAGACCTGCGAGAAGAAGGGCACCGATTACAACGGCGATAAGGATTTTGACACCTGTATCGACATAAGCCTCGGCAACTGTGCCGTCGAGAACTTCGTGAGCCTTTGCTGTTACCGCAGCTTCTGCGGATGTGAATGCTGACTTGACCTTTGCACACAGCTTGCGTGCGCCTGACTTGATTTTGTTAAACATATTTTTTACCTCCTGTTTCTTAACCCTTGTAGTTAAAGAGTTCTGTGATTTTGGATGTTACGGTGGGCATAATGGTTGTGTTGAAGAGCGTGTAAAGACCGCCGAGAAGAAGAGCGCCGATTACAACAGCGATAAGGATTTTGACACCTGTATCAACGTAAGCCTCGGCAGCTGTGCCGCAGAGAACACTGTTCACTCTTGTGCCTCTGATAAGACTTCTGAAATAGGCTCTTGCTCTTCTGTAGGCAGACTTTGCTCTTGCCTTGATGCTTCTGAAAAATGATTTGATTGACTTAAACATAAATTTTTACCTCAACTTTCTTTTAATTATTCTTTGATGTGGCTGTCATACGCAGCGAGTACGGATTCTTCAATCTGCCTTCTTGCATATGAAGTGATGGGATGAACAACGTCGTGCTGTTTTTCTTCGCCGTCCTTGTTCTTCCACTTGGTGTAGGGCATAGAAATGTGTCTGCCCTTTTCGGTTTCCATAACGGCAACGCTGTGGATTACAATGGAGCCGTCAATCTCAACATCGGCAAAAGCCTTAAGCGGCTTGTCGCTGTTGAACATCTTTTTAATGGTTGTTTTGATTACCATAATTTTTAGTTCCTTTCTTTTTTAGATAAAAAAATAGAGTAAAGAATTACCGTGAACGGTTATTCCTTACTCTTTCTAAATGGCGGTTATAGAAATCTATTGCTTTGATTACATATTCGCAATGCCTTTCTTGCGGTATGTGCTTGGGAATGACTCCGACTATTCGTTTGTCCCGAAACGGGGATTTTTCTTTTTGGTTCGGTTTTTCCTCTGACATTATCGCTTCAATAACCTCCGATGTTAATTTGCCATCGATATGAAATTTTCTCAATCGGATAGCCTGATAGTGCGAAGGTGTGGCGTCGTTGTAGTCAATGGTTTCATACAACTGCATTTGTGCTTCTTCGGGCAAGTAGGATATTTCAACCGCAGGTCGCATCGCAATTCTGCCCTCATCTACAAGTTCAAGCAGTTCGGGGATAAGGTTGGTTAAGCGGATATATCTCTTAATTTGAGTTTCACTTTCATTAACCTCTTGTGCTAATTCCGTGTTGGAGCGTGTTCCGATTAAATTCGGTCCCGATGGGTCCGAATTGTTTTTTGCAGGTCTGCCTGCTTGTCGTTTCATAGCCTCCAACCTCATCTTATAAGCGAATGCTTTTTCGCTTGGTAGGATAACCTCTCGCTGAAGGTTTGAATCAACCATTGCTAAAATTGCCTCGTCCTTCGTCATTTCTTTTACTCTTGCGGGGATGGTTTTCATCCCCGCAATTTCAAAGGCTCGTTTTCGTCTGTGTCCCGATACCATTTCGTAGTTCCCGTCCTCCGTTGGTCTTATGATGACTGGCTGTATTAGGCCTCTCTGCATAATGCTGTCAACAAGCTCATTCATGCTCTCATCGTCTTTGACCTTGTACGGATGTTCGGGGAAATCTCGGATTTGGCTGATTGGGATTTGGACTACTTTTTCCTCGCTCTGTATGTTCATCTTAAATTAGAAGCCAAAGCGAGAAACGATTTCGCTGATTGTCTGAAGAATTACTGCACCGTAAAGACCGGGCAGTACAAGCAAAGCGTGAATCATTACTTTTCCTCCTTCTTACAAAACTTTGTTTTGGGTGACTTTATTCTTTACTAAAGTCCATCGAGAATATACATTCTTATCTCTCCTTTCATTTTAAAGATAGCCGACAATGTTATTGAACGGCTATGTAATAGACCGAAACCCGTTCTTGGCGAATCGGTCTTATGTTAAAATGCAGTATTTGTCCTCGACACCCCTGCATAGCATTTGCTTTATGGGAAACACATAGGTTACAGTTTGCTAAACCGTATCATAGGAATCTCACCTCTGCCGGGTACTCCGCCAGCTCCGTAGAGAAGTATCATTATCATTCTGACTGTCATCGCCATATCGGTTGCAATCCGATAATCGTGCAGGGGTTATCGCTCTTTCCACTTTCGGAAATCAAGGCGTACCTGCTACCGTAGCTACTCATCAGAAATAAAGTCCTATGTGAGTGACTTATTCACTTTTCAATGTTCGTGAAAGGCTTTTGGAAAAATACCCTTCACTATATATGCACTGGGAAGTGCCATTTTGGGGGGGTAGTTTTCAAAAAAATTTTTTGAAAAACAAAAAAAGCTGCCCGTTCTATTAGTTAGAAACGGACAGCTAATTAGCGTAGTAATAATGTTTTAAATACTATATTTTCATACCATAAAGTAATGCTATTATGACGAGAAGTTTTTTGTTATCGATTGACTTTTGAATTAAAATATGTTTACAATTAGATTGCTGTATAAAACTCAAAAAAATCTCTTTTTGGAAGCGATAGGAACAGATTAACTCGATGTCATTACCCAAAAAACAGCCTTTTTGCTAACAGCCTGCTAACAGGAACGTGAAAAAACAGCAAAAATCAGCCGATATTTTAAGGGAACAGATTAACTCGATAATGCGTGAAATCGTTGATATATAAGGGATTAGGGCACCTTGGAAGGGAACCCAAAAACGGCTTCTGGAGGATCTCCTAAGGGTCAGTTGTGGGTTCGATTCCCGCAGGGGGTGCCATTCTCCGATGATTTTTCATCGGAGCTTTTATTTTATACGGTGTTGATTTGTTGACCGTTTTGATATATAATCTCACCATACCAACCCGAAAGGATGTTAGATATGAAGCTCAGAGCTCCTGCGGTTCCTCTTATAACGGTTGACCCTTATTTTTCAATCTGGTCGCCCGATACAAAGCTGAATCACACACAAACCGTGCACTGGACAGACAAGGAAAATTCAATAATCGGCACCGTTACCACAGACGGTGAAACGCTTCTTTTCCTCGGCTATCACCAGAATATAAGAAAGATAGTACAGACTTCGCTTGAAATCGATGCACTTTCCACCTCTGCGGTTTATGAAAACGATAAAATCATTCTCAGAATAAAATTCCTTACTCCGCTTATCCCCGATGATTACAAACTTCTCACCCGCCCCGTTTCTTATCTTGAAATCTCCTATGAGTCAAAAGACGGCAAAGAACACGATGTTTCCGTTAACATTTCCGCAAGCGAGGAAATCTGTCTTGATGAGGATATTGACAGCCCCGTTGTTGCACAGAAGCTTGAATTCAACGGATTGACGGCAGTTAAAATGGGTAATTCCGTTCAGAAGCCTCTCAACAGAAGCGGAGACCAGATCTGTATTGACTGGGGCTATTTCTTTCTTGCCTGCAACGGTTCGGATGCCGAAAGCTCGGTTGAGGATGCTTCACGAAGAACTCAAATCAGCATTGCCGCACCCATTAAAGAGAATCAGCCTGTTATCTATTTATTTGCTTACGATGATATTGAAAGCATTGAATATTTCGGAAAGCCGCTGCGTTCATATTGGAACAAAGACGGTCAGGCAATAACCGAGGCAATATCCGAAGCCGCAAATGAATATGACGAACTGAAAATCCGCTGCAAGGATTTTTCAGAGAAGCTTTATAACGATGCCGTCAAGGCAGGCGGCGAAAAATATGCCGAGCTTCTTTCGCTCGCTTACCGTCAGGTTATTGCCGCACACAAGCTGGTGCTTGATGAAAACGGAGATATTCTCTATATCTCGAAGGAATGCAACTCCAATGGCTGTGCCGCAACGGTTGATGTTTCATACCCTTCAATTCCGATGTTTCTGATTTACAACCCCGAGCTTATAAAAGGAATGCTTCGTCCCGTTTACAGATTTGCGGAAAGCGATATGTGGAATTTTGATTTTGCACCTCACGATGTTGGTCAGTATCCGTTACTTAACGGTCAGGTTTACGCAAACAATCAGGAGGATATTCTGAAATGGCAGATGCCCGTTGAGGAATGCGGAAATATGCTGATTATGGAAGCCAACATTGCCCTTGCAACAAATTCTGCCGATTTTGCAAATGAACATATTGAGCTTCTCGAAAAATGGTGCAAATATCTTATAGAATACGGTGCCGACCCCGGTCATCAGCTCTGCACCGACGATTTTGCCGGTCACCTTGCCCACAACTGCAATCTTTCTCTCAAGGCGGTTATGGGGCTTCAGGGAATGTCAATAATAATGAATATGCTCGGCAATAACGAAAAAGCTGCATATTACCGCTGCGAAGCCGAAAAAATGGCTCAAAACTGGTTAAACACCGCAGTTAATGAAGACGGCGCAACAAGGCTTGCCTTTGACCGACCCGATTCTTATTCAATGAAATACAATATGGTCTGGGATAAGGTATGGAACAGCGGCCTTTTCGCTCAGGAATTTATGGATGCCGAAATTGCCGATAATATGAAGCACTTCAACAAATACGGTATGCCGCTTGACAGCAGAGCCGATTACACAAAATCAGATTGGCTGGTATGGACTGCATCCATGGCATCCTCCGACAAAGTTTTTGCCGATTACATTGAGCCTTTGTGGAATGCATATAACGAGAGTGCATCAAGAGTGCCTATGAGTGACTGGTATGATACCGTCAGCGGCAGATGGGTTTCCTTCCGCCACAGAACGGTACAGGGCGGATTGTTTATGAGAATGCTTATGAACAAATAAAATAAGCGACTTCAGCCTTGTTTGGCTGAAGTCGCTTTTTATTGCTTCATATAATTCTCAAATTCTTCTTTGGTTGAAACCCCGAGCTTTGCAAAGATAATCTGAATATGGTTCATAACAGTTCTTTCGGATGTCTGCATATGCTCGGCAATATCTTTGATGAGCCAGTTTCTGTGATAAAGCATCGCAACGGTTATTTCTGTCTGGGTCAGCTTATCGGAAATATTTTTATCGGAAACCTTTCCGTGAGTTTTTTTCCAGCCTGCAAAGAATCTGCCCGATGCCACCAGAATTTCGGCATACGCAAGCGGCGATTCGCTTCGGATAACCTCTTCCATAAGCTCCGATTTCATCTCAAAATGCTCGGCAAAGGGGCCTACTATTCCGTCTTTTTCCGCATAGCTCCACGCCTTATGCAAATGCTCCTTCGCTCTTTCCATCTCACCGATTTTGGAATTGCAGACCGCCGCCATTATGTGGCAGTAAATAAATCCTACGGGAAAAATCTTATGCGAGCATACCAATGCGGTTTCGGCAATTCCGATTGCCCTGCTGAAATCTTTTTTCAGATATGCTCTGTGAGAAAGAATATAGAGTGCAAACATTTTAAGGCCGCCGGGAATATATTTAACATAATCTTCAAGCGGCAATCCGCTTTTTTCGGGAATATGAAGGAGAACGCCTATTGCCGTTTGGGTAAGAATTCCGATAGCTTCTATTTCTTTTGAAACTCCGTCTTCTTCCATTTCTTCAACCATTTCAAGAACCTGCTCCATTGCGTAATGAGCAAGGTGAACGTGACCGAGTGAAAGATTTGCAAATGCACAAACGAACGCTGCGGAAAACCTTAATGACGGTCTGTTGCTTGAAAGATATTTTTCGGCAATCTTTGCCGCTTCCTCATTGTTTCCCTTGAAATAGTAATATTCGGCATATGCTATATTTTTTAAATCCTTATCGGAGAATCCGTTGATAAACTCCTCGCATTTTCCCAAAGGAAATTCAAGATTCATAACGGGCATCGGAATCTCAAAACGGGGCTTTGATACATTTTCGGCATTCACGGGAATCATCCATGTGCCTCCCATTTTAACCGCACCGGGTATTTTACCTGCCGCTGCCCACTTCTGAACCGCACGCACGGTTACACCCATTCTTTCAGCCGCAGATGCTACGGGCTCAAAATCCATTCCGACACCTCCTTTGATATAAATATAGTTTTATTATATACCCAAACCGTTATTTGTGTCAAATACAAATTATTTACTCAAAATACAGTTGTAAATATTCAGCAGATATGGCAAAATATTCATTGAGGTGAAATTATGGATAATTATAGTTGGCTCGGAGCGTGGATAGGTTCGGATATGACACTTGATGACAGATTCGCTCCGGTTTTCAAAAAAGAATTTACCGTTTCCGAAAAGCCCTCAAAGGCGGAAATACGCATCTGCGGTCTCGGACTGTTTGAGCTTAAAATAAATGACCGTTTGCCTGATGACAGCGTTCTTAATCCCGCACACACCCAATATTCACAAACCGTTCTTTACAGAATTTTTGATATAGCGGATTTTATAAAAGAGGGGCAAAACACCGTTACCGTTGAACTCGGCAACAGCTTTTTCAACGAAACAAATCACGTCTGGAACTGGCAGAAAGCCTCCTGGCGTTCAACGCCGAGACTTATTGCAGATATTATTATAGAATTTTCAAGCGGTGCCTGCGAAACCGTTTCAACAGATGAAAGCTGGCTTGTTTCCCTTGATTCCCCGACAACCGAAAACAGCATTTATTACGGCGAAACATTTGATGCAAGAAAGCTTGGCAAAATGAGTTTTTCGCATAATGCAATAAGGGTTACTCCGCCTGCAGGCAGGCTCAAAGAACAGAAGATGCCTCCGATAAGAAGAATCGCAGAGTTCAGACCCGAATCAATAACCCGCAAAGAAAACGGCAGTATAATTATCACCTCACCCGAAATGGTTTCAGGCTGGGCTGCAATAAAGCTGAACGAGCCCGAAAACGCTGAGATTACTGTTACATACGGCGAACAGCTTAACGATAAAGGCTTATTAAAGATTATCGGCAAGGGCGAGGGGCGCGACGGAAACTGGTATCCTTTGGGATATATACAGCAGGATAAATTCATCAGCAGCGGCAAGCCTTATGTTTTTGAGCCGAAATTCAGCTACAAGGGCTTCAGATACATTCAGATAGACAGCTGCTCTGCCGACCTTACCGAAGATGATGTTACAATTTACAGAGTTGCAAACGATGTTAAAATTTATTCGGAATTCACCTGCTCCGACGAAATGATAAACAAGCTTCATAAGCTTATGCGAAACACTCTGCTGAATAATTTTCAGGGCAAGCCAACCGACACCCCCGTTTGGGAAAAGAACGGATGGCTCGGCGATTTAAGCTGCGGACTTAACTCAATGCTTTATAACTTTGAGTCAAGCTCATTTCTTGCTTCGTTTGTTGCCACAATGGAGGACTGCTTAAAGGATTTCGGCACGGTTCCCGTTATGGTGCCGTCTGCTGACTGGGAAACAGATAACTCGCCCGTCTGGAACACCGTTTTCGTTTTCACGGTACACAGACTTATTGATTTTTACGGTATGACAGATTATGCCGAAAGAATCTATCCGTCTCTTCGCAGCTTTGCTTTGAATTATATTGAATATTTCAAGGATAACGGTTGGGTATGGGGCGTAAAAGGTCTTTCAGACTGGGTTTCACCCCTTGGCAACGAAAATATGCCCGATGACCCCAACAATTCCGAGGGTGCCGAAATATGCGGAACAGCATATGTTTATGCAATGCTCAACTCGATGTCTTATATTGCAAAAACGCTTAAAAAGAACAATGATGCCGACGGATACGAAAAGGATGCAAAGCATATTTATAACGCATTCAATGCGAAGTTTTACAATGATGAAAAAGGATATTACGAAACATCCTTCTGGGAGCAGCGAGGACTTCGCAGAAAATACAGACAAACCTCAAATCTTGTTCCTCTTGCCTTCGGTCTTGTGCCCGACGAACGCAAGGAATCGGTTGTAAACAGCCTTGTTAACGATATTATTGAAAAAGACTGTCACCTTGACACGGGCTGCGTGGGAACACAGTTTATTCTGCCCGTTCTGTTTGACTGCGGATATGCGGATGCTGCAGGCAAAGTGCTCAGGCAAAAAACATATCCGAGCTGGGGCTTCTGGATTGAAAACGGTGCGGATTCCGCCTGGGAATGCTGGGAAAAAACCACCCGTTCAATGAACCATTATTTTCTCGGAACATTTGAAGAAGCTCTTTATTCTCACATTGCAGGCATTCGCAACATTAAAAACGGTTTCAAAAGCTTTACCGTTGCACCCGAATTCGGCTGCGGACTTGAATTCGCAAAGGCTGAATTTGATTTGCCGCACGGTAAGCTTAAAAGTGAATGGCATAAAAAATCCGACGGGTGCATAACCGCAGAAATTGATATACCCGAAGGTGCAACTGCTTCAGTTTCTCTTTCTGCAAACGGCGGGGAATATAACGCTCTGCTTTGCGGCGGAAAGCATTCATTCTTTATCGACACCGAGGGAAACATTACTGAAAAATAAAAACAAGCCCGTCAGCTGACGGGCTTAATTTTTATTCAAATTTGCAGATTATACTGTCGCCTTCTGCAGTAACAAAAGCTGATTTAATCGGGCTGTCTGCACTTTCAACAATCTTTGCCGCAACAACATCTTCAACATTTCTTCTTATAACATTGCGAAGGTCACGGGCACCTCTTGGTCCGTCAACGGAAAGACGGGCTATTGTTTCAATCGCAGCATTATCCCAGCTGAAAGCAATTCCTTTATCCTGAAGAGGCTCAACAAGCTCTTCAAGCATAAGAACAGCTATCTGCTGATAATTTTCCTGCGTAAGGTCATTGAAAACAACAACCTCATCAACTCTGCCTATAAATTCGGGGCGGAGGAATTCGCCGAGAGCCTTGAGTGCTTTTTCTTTTGATGCCTCATTCTTTGTTTTTGCAAAGCCGAGAGCACCGCTTCCTCTGTTGCTGCCCGCATTTGAGGTCATAATGATAACGGTGTTTTCAAAGCTTACATTTCTGCCCTGGGCATCGGTTATCTTGCCTTCATCAAGAATCTGAAGAAGAATGTTCATAACATCGGGGTGTGCCTTTTCGATTTCATCAAAAAGAACTACGGAATAAGGCTTGCGACGCACCTTTTCGGTGAGCTGACCCGCCTCATCATAGCCAACATATCCCGGAGGAGAACCGATTATTCTTGAAACGGAGTGCTTTTCCATAAACTCGCTCATATCAAGGCGGATAAGAGTTTCGGGAGTTTCAAAAAGCTCTTTTGCAAGCAGCTTTACAAGCTCTGTTTTACCAACACCCGTGGGGCCCACAAAGATAAACGATGCAGGTCTTCTTCTGGGGCTTATCTGAACCCTTGTGCGTCTTATCGCGGCACTAACAAGCGAAACTGCTTCGTCCTGACCGATAAGCTTTGCTTTGAGATTATCTGAAAGGGAAGAGAGTCTGCGAAGGTCGCTTTCAATAACCTTGCTTGCGGGTATACCCGTCCAGAGCTGAATTACTCTTGCAAGGTCATCCTCGGTAACGTGATTGTCTGCTGCAAGCTTTTCAAGCTCCGCAACCTCCTCACGCTTTTTGAAAATATCAGCCTTTACTCTGCCAATCTCTTCATAATCGGCTTCGCCCGCTTTTTCCATAAGCTCATTTTCGTGAGCCTCAAGCTCCGAAAGCTCATTGCTTGCAATTTCATATTCGCTTATATGCTTGTTGCGAAGGTTTGCACAGGTGCAGGCTTCGTCAAGCAGATCAATAGCTTTATCGGGCAAAAATCTGTCGTTGATATATCTTTCGGAAAGAATAACCGCTTTTTCAATAAGTGTATCATTAACTCTTACTCTGTGGAAATCCTCATAGTAATCCTTAACACCTTTAAGCATTTCGGTTGTTTGCTCAATGGAAGGCTCTTCAACCTTAACGGGCTGAAGTCTGCGTTCAAGGGCAGCATCCTTTTCAATATATTTTCTGTATTCCGTAAAGGTTGTTGCACCGATTATCTGTATCTCGCCTCTTGAAAGAGAGGGCTTGAGAATGTTGGCGGCATTCATTGAGCCTTCGGCATCGCCCGTGCCCACAAGTGAATGCACTTCATCGATGAACAGAATTATATTGCCCTCACTCTTTACCTCTTCAACAAGACCCTTTATACGGCTTTCAAACTGACCTCTGAACTGGGTGCCCGCCACAAGTGCAGTGAGGTCAAGAAGATGGATTTCTTTATCCTTGAGCTTTGCGGGAACATCACCCGAGGCTATTTTAAGGGCAAGTCCCTCTGCTATTGCGGTTTTACCAACGCCGGGTTCACCGATAAGGCAGGGGTTATTCTTTGTTCTTCTGCAAAGAATCTGCACGGCTCTGTAGATTTCATTCTCTCTGCCGATTATGCGGTCAATTCTGCCGTCACGGGCTTTTGCGGTAAGGTCGGTGCAATAAGCCGAAAGGAATTTGCGTTTCTTTTCATCCTTTTCGGCATTTTTTCTGCCGCCCCATTTTTTCTTTTTATCGTCGGCTGACTCCTTGCCCTCGCTCTTTGTGCCGCTTTCGGCATTATCGGATGAACGGTTGATTGCACCAAAATTCTGAAGGAACGGCATTGTTCCCGCACCGCCGGGCTCAAATCCGCCGTCTTCACCGAACATTGCTTCAAACTGCTCGCTTACATCGTCAAGCTCATCCTCGGATATGCCCATACTTTCCATAATCTGCTTGACGGGGCCGATATTCATTTCCATTGCACATTTAATGCAAAGCCCCTCCTGGGTTGTTTTTTCGCCTTCAACCTTTGTTACAAAGAACATTGCAGGGCGTTTTTTGCATCTTGCACATAAAACCTGTTTCATTTCTTAAATTCCTTTTGCTGATTTATTTTGCGTTTCTTTTTTCTTTAATCTGGCTGAACACTCCCGGAACATAGCTGAAAAATGCTATAAGAGTGAGCACAACGCTTACGCCCACAAGAATGAGCATCAGGGTTGATGAAAGTGTATATACATTGCCGAGAATTCCGATGTCGGGACCGAATGCCATTATAACGCACATAATGAAATAGAATGCAAATGTTGCGATTTTACCGGGCAATTCAGCGGCAACGGGCTTTAATCCGAACATTATCATTATTGCACCGCCAACAACCATAACAGCTTCCTTAATAAGGAAAACAAGGAAAATCCAGCTGAAAGTTTTAACGGTTTCGTCGGAGCTGTTGCTGAAAGTAATATAAAACATTATTGCTATTGTAATCTGCGATAATTTGTCGGCTATGGGGTCAAGAAGCTTGCCGAGAGCACTTATCTGATTGAATTTTCTTGCTATTTTTCCGTCAAAGAAATCGGTAAGACCCGAAATTGCGAGAACAATAACAGCCCACAGATAGTTGCCGTCATTAAAAAGAACGGCAAAAACGGGAATAAGAGCTATTCTTATAACGGAGAGCAGATTCGGGATTGTAAGACATCCTGTAAAATATTCTTTTAATAATGCTTTCATTGTTTTTTCCTCCTTATTGTTTAGCTGTCAATTCGCTGACAGCCTGAAAAACCGAATTGATAACTGTTGTTTCCTTTATTGCCTGCGAAAACGGCATATCGGGCAAAAGCTGTGCCGCACCGAAAGCAACCGTGCTGACTACGGCAACAACAATCAAGCCCTTGACCGCCCCGAGAATTCCGCCCGCAAACTTATTCATTCCGTGAATTACGGGAAGCTTGAATATTGTGTTGATAATTCCGGTAACAAAGCCGAGAACGAAGCGGCATACCGCAAAAATCACAATAAAGCTGATTATGTTAAGCAAGGGCAAAACGAGCACACCCTCTGCGGCTGATGTTATGCTTTCTGCCGCCTGAGCAACATTAGCCTGAGAAGAAAGACCCGAAACCGCTTCTTCAACCGAAAATCCCATATGTGCAACGGCATCAACCAATGTTTTGGGAAGCTCTGCAAGCACAGCCTGAGTGCCCTCATTAAGATTATCGCTTATTGAATTTGCTATTGCCGAAGACAGTGCCGAATGAACAAAATTTTCATTTAACCACGCTGCAACGGATTCGCTGAATTCACCTGCTGCCGCAAAGCATATAATTGCGGAAACAACCGTTAAAATCATTTTTATAAAGCCTTTTTTTCTTCCGTCAAATATGCACGAAACAAATATCAGAATAATTATTGCATCAAAAACCAACGGTAAAAAATCCATAGCTTACGCCCCCTTTACTGTTTTAATATTTACAAACAGTTCCGTTTTCAAGTGTATATATATGATTTGCGGAAAGCTCCATATCAGCAACCGCATTTTCCGTTTGAACGGTTTTCTTTTCTTCGCCCTTGGAATTATAAACCGTTATATCGTTATCATACGAAACGGCAAAGCTGCTGCCGCTGAGTGCAAAAAGCTCGGGCACTCCCTCAACCTCAATCTCGCAGGTTCTTCTGCCCCAATCCGAAAAACGGATTATTGCCGTTTTTGCTCCGCCGAATTCGCTGTAGGCAATCAGCATATTGCCGTTTTCATCCTCAAGGGCTGCCCTTATGCTGTCTTCCGAATAAGAAAGCTCATCAACAAGCTCGCCTTTTCGGTTATGAACAACGGTTTTATTATCACCCACGGCAATTATTCTGTTGAACGAAGAATACACAACCTTCATCATCAGAGTGCCGTCGTATCTCACATCTGCAAGAGGCTCTTCACCGTTTATATCAAAAAGAATGAATCTTGTGTAAAACCTTGCATTTTCGGTTCCTACCGCAACCATTGCAACTCTTCTTCCGTTATCGGAAAGTGCAATATCGGCAATTCTCTCGTTTGAGCAATTCCATCTGAAAACAAGCTTTTGACGAGAGTTATAAACAGATATAACGCTCTGAACCTCGGGGGTTGAATATGATGTTGCATAGCTTCCGTTTTCGGCAAGTGCCGCAACGGTTATATTGCCGCCTTCTTTTCCCTCGGCAAGCTTTTCTGTTTTGCTGTGGATAACATAATCTGATGAAGAATTGCTGTAAACAAAAACTCTGCCGTTTTTTGTTACCGCCTTTGAATCCGCCGCAGGAAGCTGGCAGCTGAGCATTGTATCTGCCGTTGAATCAAGCACAAGGCTTGAATCCTTATATATAACAAGCGGTCTGCCGTCTGCCATTGCAAGCTCTCTCACATTAAGGCTTTCAAGCTTATAGGGATAGCCGTCACCGCTTGAAACCGCAAGCTTAACAGAGTTGAATGCATCTGTTATGTTTGAAACGGCTATGTTGCCGAGCATTTTTGCACAAAAGAAAAGTGCCGCAATAACAACAGCCGCCGCAAGCGGTATTCTTGCCATTCTGAATATTTTTTTAATCAAACGGATGTTTTTTTCTTTTTTTAAATCAATTATCTTTTTCTTTGCCACAGCCTCACCTCCGTTTAATAATGTATTTTATTAAGATAAAGACCTCTTGCGGGGGCAGTATAGCCCGCCGCAAATCTGTTTTTTGCTTCTATAATCTGAGGAATGGAGTTTTCGGGCAGCCTGCCTCTTGAAATATCAATCAGCGTACCCGTCATTATTCTTACCATATTATATAAAAATCCGTCTGCCTCAACCCTGAATATAACCTCATCGCCGTTTCTTTCAACGCTTGCATTCATAACCGTTCTGACGGTATCTTCAACGCTGCTTCCCGCCGCACAGAAAGACGAAAAATCGTGAGTGCCTATAAACTGCTTTGCCTGCGAAGAAAGAAATTCTTCATCAAGAGGGTATTTATAATGAAGAGAATAATTATATAAAAACGGATTCTTATTCGGTGAATTCCAGATTCTGTAGATATATTCCTTGGATTTGCAATCGTATCTTGCGTGAAAATCAAAATCAACCTCTTTGCAGTCGAGCACCGCTATATCACGGGGCAAAACGGCATTGAGTGCTGTTACAAGCTTATCGCAGGGTATCGGATGCTCGGTGCGGATATTGCAGCAATACATATTCGCGTGCACTCCCG
Source organism: uncultured Clostridia bacterium (assembly GCA_937880805.1). GTDB lineage: Bacteria > Bacillota > Clostridia > Oscillospirales > Acutalibacteraceae > CAG-177. Next base: position 26,777 of record CALGRR010000004.1, on the reverse strand, counting down.
CATCTGTTCTTGAGCAGCCCACAACATTATCTCTTCTTGAGCAAATCTGCTCAAGGGCGTCCTGAAGAGTCTGCTGAACGGTAACTGCGTTATCCTGCACCTGCCAGCCGTGATAAGCAGTTCCGTCAAATGAAATTGTCAAAAGAAGATTACGCATATAATCACCTTAAATTACCGCATTAAAGAAATGATTAAGAACAATAACGCCCGCCAGAACCGCAACGCAAATAAACAATGCAATAAAATCACGGCTTGCAAGCTTCATCTGCTTCATTCTTGTTCTGCCCTCGCCACCCGTGTAGCAGCGGCAGGTCATTGCAAATGCAAGCTCATATGCTCTTCTGAACGAAGAAACCATAAGCGGAATAAAAATAGGTATAAGAGCCTTTGCTCTCTGAATAATGCCGCCCGTTTCAAGGTCGGCTCCCCTCGCCTTCTGTGCATTCATAATGCGGTCAATTTCTTCAATAAGAGTGGGAATAAATCTCAAAGCAAGGGTCATCATCATTGCAAGGGTATGCACCTTGATTTTGAATATCTTCAACGGAGAAAGCACTCTTTCAAGTGCATCGGTAAGCATAGTGGGCGTTGTTGTGTAGGTCAGCAATGAGCTGATAACAACAAGCGAAACAATTCTTACCATAGTGAAAACCGCCGTGTTGACACCCTTTTCGGTTATAACGATTTTCCACCATTCAAAATAAACATCTCCGCCCTGCGAATAAAAAACATTCAGCACAGCGGTGAAAATCAGAATAATAACAATGGGCTTTAAGCTCTTTAATATCATTTTGGGCGGAACAGACGAAACCGCCGCCGCAACAAATGCTGTTACAGCGAGAAGCCCGAGAGAGAAAAAGCTTTTGCACAGAAAAATTGTAACAATAAGCAAGAACGTTAAAATCAGCTTCATTCTCGGGTCAAGTCTGTGAAGCACGGATTTGCCGGGATAATACTGACCTATGGTTATATCTCTTATCATTCACCGCACCTCCCTGCAAGGCGGCGGAGAATATCCGCACCGTATTTTACCGTATAAACATTTGCGGGCACATCAACGCCTTTAAGACGAAGCTTTGCAAAAATCTCGGTTATTTCGGGCACATTAAGACCCATTGCACGAAGCTCATCGCCTCTTGAGTAAACCTCGTCAACACTGCCGTTCATTGCAACCTTTGCGTTGTTTATAACAATAATTCTGTCGGCAAGCATTGCAATTTCTTCCATACTGTGTGAAACAACAATAACGGTGCAGCCCGTAAGTCTTCTGTATTCCTTTATCATTGCGATAAGCTCTTTTCTGCCTCTCGGGTCAAGACCTGCGGCAGGCTCATCAAAAATAAGCACCTCGGGCTCCATTGACATAACGCCCGCAATCGCTGCTCTTCTTTTTTCGCCGCCCGAAAGGTCGAAGGGCGATTTATTAAGATGCGAAGCTTTTACGCCCACGAAAGCAGCCGCTTTAAGAACCCTCTGCTTTATTTCTTCTTCGGAAAGCTTCATATTCTTCGGACCGAAAGCAATATCTTTATAAACCGTTTCTTCAAAAAGCTGATATTCGGGATACTGGAAGCAAAGCCCCACCTTGAAGCGGGTTTTGTGAAGAGTTTCCTTATCCTTCCATATATCCACTCCGTCAACAAGCACCTGACCTTCGTCGGGCTTTAAAAGTCCGTTGAAGTGAGAAATAAGGGTGCTTTTGCCCGAGCCCGTGTGACCGATTATTCCCACAAGCTCGCCTTTTTCTATCGTTAAGCTCACATTATCAATAGCAGCAACCTGGTGCGGGGTGCCCTTTGAATAATAATGAGTAAGATTTTTTATTTCTATTGCGTGACTCATTTTGCACCTCCGAGCATTGACACTATTTCGTCAACACATTCATCAACACTCAGAACGCCTTCCTTTATGCCGAGCACGTGGCAAAGCTCTGTTGACTGCGGCACATCAAGACCGTAGGAACGCACCTTTTCAACCTGAGAGAAAACCTCTTTCGGTGTGCCCTGCATAACAATTTTGCCGCTGTCCATAACAACAACTCTGTCTGCCTTGACCGCTTCATCCATAAAGTGAGTTACGAGCACAACGGTTATGCCCATTTCCTTATTCATTCGGTGAACGGCGTTCATAACCTCTTCTCTGCCCATAGGGTCAAGCATTGCTGTTGGTTCATCAAGCACTATGCATTCTGTCTGCATTGCAAGAACGCCCGCAATGGCAACTCTCTGCTTCTGACCGCCCGAAAGCTTATGAGGCTCACGGTGGCGGAATTCATACATATTAACCGATTTCAACGCATCGTCAACTCTTCTGCGGATTTCCTTCGGCTCAATTCCGAGATTTTCGGGGCCGAAAGCAACATCATCCTCAACAATGGTTGCAACAATCTGATTATCGGGATTCTGAAAAACCATACCCACAATACGGCGGATTTCATCAGCTTTTTCTTCGCTGTCGGCAACAATACCCTTAACCGTTACCTTGCCGCTTGTCGGTTCATATATAGCGTTGCAGAGCTTTGCAAGAGTGCTCTTGCCCGAGCCGTTATGACCGAGCACCGCAACAAATTCGCCTTTATTCACATAGAAATCCACACCTTCAAGAGCAGGAATCTCCTGCCCCGAGGGTTCTTCTTCATCAAGGTCGTAAACAAAGGTTACGTTATCAAATTCAATCAATTTTTCGTTCATAAGATAAATCCTAATTTTTTTATTCTGTTACTTTTTCGCCACAAGATTCACATCTGTTTTCGGTTACCGAATAGTTTCCGCAGTGCGGACAATATCCTTTTCCGCTGTCAGCATCAAATTCTTCAAGCTCTTCCATCTCACGTTCATATGCCGCAACTTCAGGGTCTTCTTCTTCCTCTTCTTCAATCATTGCTTCATAAGCTTCGGGGTCTTGCTCATAAAGCTTTCGCAATCTTCTTTCTTTGAAGAACTGATAGAAAAGGAAAACAGCACTTAACACAAAAACAATTCCGAAAACCGCAACAAGTTTATTGCCTGTTTTTATTCCTAAAAATGCAAATACAAATCCGAAAACAGCAAAAGCAATAGGCATAACAATCATAATAACACCTTCTCAAATCATTTTCAGGGCAGCTTTTTACCGCAAACATTGCAATATTCAAAATCCTTTGCAACGGGATTGCCGCAATAGGGGCAATATCTGCTTTCGGACTGCTGATTATAAGATACGGTTTTATTCTCATAATCTCTGCTGCCGAAGCGTTCGTTAAAGGGGTCTGTTTCCTCATTTTCATCGGTTATATCATATTCCGAATAGCGGTTTTTACCGGTTGCATTTTTAAAGTTATAAACTGCATTAACAACTGCAACAATAACAAAAATCAATCCGAAGGGTGCCATAAACCAAGCACCCATTGAAACTGCCATAATAATCCAGAACACTCCGAAAAGTGCTGCTGCAATTCCCGCAATGCCGCCCATAAAAGACGGGCCTCTGCCGGGTTTTATGCTTTTCATTTTTCAACACCCTTTCCCAGCCATATTGCGCTGGCACCGCAAGGCAGAACTCTGCCGGGCTTTGACGACACGGGTATACCGATTTCATCGCTGCTTGTTGAACCGCCGAATTTTTTCTGAACGGTTTCACCGAGAATATATTCCATAACACTCGGAGAAAGACCCGTAGTGTAAGAATTAATAAGCACCATAAGCGACTCTTCGGTTAAAAGCTCCATACACATTTCAACAAAGCCGTAAACCTCGTTTTCAAGCTTCCACACTTCGCCGCCGGGGCCTCTGCCGTATGAGGGCGGGTCCATTATGATAATATCGTATTTGTTTCCTCTGCGGATTTCACGCTGAACAAACTTTATGCAGTCATCAACAAGCCAGCGAACGGGAGCATCCGAAAGTCTGCTTGCCGCCGCATTCTCTTTTGCCCAGAGGGTCATACCCTTTGACGCATCAACGTGAGTTACGCTTGCACCGGCATTGAGTGCCGCAACTGTTGCACCGCCCGTGTAAGCAAAAAGATTGAGCACCTTAACGGGTCTGCCTGCATTCTTTATTATATCCGCAGTCATTTTCCAGTTTACAGCCTGCTCGGGAAAAAGTCCCGTATGCTTGAAGCCCATTGTTTTTATGTTGAATTTAAGCTCGTCAAGAGCAATCTGCCACACATCGGGCATTTTTTTGCAAACCCGCCAGCTGCCGCCGCCCGTGTTTGAACGGTTATATATGGCGTGGGGATTAAACCAAAGAGGGTTTTCTTTGGGCGTTTTCCAGATAACCTGGGGGTCGGGGCGAACAAGCACTATATCACCCCAACGCTCAAGACGCTCACCGTCGGAGCAATCAATAAGCTCATAATCTTTCCAGCAATCTGCCGTTCTCATAAATCACACATCCATTCTTTGCTGACCGGGCATCGCTATGCCGAGATGTGCATAGCCTGCCGGAGTAACCGTTCTGCCTCTCGGAGTACGGCTCAAAAAGCCAATCTGCATAAGATAAGGCTCGTAAACATCTTCTATCGTAACAGCTTCCTCGCCAATCGCTGCCGCAAGGGTTTCAAGACCAACGGGGCCGCCTGCATAGTTCTTAATCATTGTTGTTAAAATCAGGCGGTCAATCGAGTCAAGACCCAATCCGTCGATTTCCATTCTGTCAAGAGCGATTGATGAAGCCTCTTTTGTGAGCTCTCCGTCACACATAACCTGTGCAAAATCTCTTGCTCTTTTAAGCAGTCTGTTGGCAATTCTGGGTGTTCCTCTTGAACGGGAAGCAATTTCCAGAGAGCCTTCGGGGTCAATATCTATTCCGAGAATTCCCGCACTTCTGTCAATAATCTGCGAAAGCTGCTCGGGCGTATACATTTCAAGGCGGAGAAGAACACCGAAACGGTCACGAAGCGGAGCACTTAACTGACCTGCTCTTGTGGTTGCACCTACAAGGGTGAACTTGTGCAAATCAAGCCTTATCGAGCGTGCCGAAGGGCCTTTGCCGATAATAATATCAAGCACATTATCCTCCATTGCGGGGTAAAGCACCTCTTCAACAGCTCTTGAAAGGCGGTGGATTTCATCAATAAAAAGAACATCGCCTTCGTTAAGGTTGGTTAAAAGAGCCGCAAGGTCGCCGGGCTTTTCAATGGCGGGGCCGCTTGTTACCCTGAAGTTAACGCCCATTTCATTTGCGATAATTCCCGCAAGGGTTGTTTTGCCGAGCCCCGGGGGGCCGTAAAGCAAAACGTGGTCAAGAGGCTCACCTCTGCGGCGTGCAGCTTCAATATATATTGAAAGATTTTCTTTTGCTTTTTCCTGACCGATATATTCCGCAATGGTTTTCGGTCTTAATGAAACTTCTATATCACTGTCTTCCGAAGAGGAAAAATCGGGAGCAACTATTCTGTTTTCAAAATCGAAATCCATATTTATCCTCCTGCGTTATATATTCTTTGCAAGCTGCTTGAGAGCCTGCTTAATCATTTCTTCGGTTGAAAGATTGCCGTCAAATCTGCCGACTGCAATGCTTGCCTCTGAACGGCTGTAGCCGAGCATAACAAGTGCATTCACCGCATCCTCGCCCGCATAGCTTACGGTTGCCTTCTGCACGGCGGCAATATCGCCGAGAGTTGCCGTGCTTTGTGCAAACACATCAAGCTTGCCTTTGAGTTCGAGCACAACTCTTTGTGCCAATTTCGGACCCACACCCTGTGCGGCGGTAATAGATTTCACATCGCCGCCCGCAATGCTTACGGCAAGTTTGTCGGGGGTGAGTGCCGAAAGAATTGCAAGACCCGCCTTGGGGCCTACGCCCGAAACACCCGTGAGCATCTTGAAGCAATCGAGCTCATTTTTATCGGCAAAGCCGAAAAGGTCAAGGGCATCTTCTCTTACGTTGAGGTGGGTGAACAAGGTCTGCACCTCACCAATCGGAGCACATTTTCTCAATGTATTCTGTGTTGCAAAAAGTCTGAACGCAACGCCGCCGCAATCGAGTGCAACGCTGCTTTCATCGGTGAACACCACCGTACCCGTTAAACTGTAAAACATAAGATTTGCTCCTTTTGGTTTTGTTTTTATCTGTTGTTTTTAAGTGTTCCTATCAAAGAACCTGCCGAATGGCAATGGCAGATTGCCATCGCAAGTGCATCGGCGGCATCATCGGGCTTCGGGATTTTTTCGAGATTGAGCATAACACGGGTCATTTCCTGAACCTGCTTTTTCTCTGCCCTGCCGTAGCCCACAACGCTCTGCTTTACCTGAAGCGGAGTATATTCAAAAATGGGAATACGGTTTTTCTGTGCTGCAAGCACGAGAGCACCTCTTGCCTGGGCAACGTCAATGGCGGTTTTCTGGTTTGTGTTGAAAAACAGCTTTTCTATTGCCATTGCATCGGGCTTATATTTCACCATAAGCTCTGCCGCTTCATCAAAGATTTTTTCTATTCTTTCATTAAACGGAGTGTGTGCCTGCGTTGTTATTGCACCGTAATCAAGCACCCTGAAATGGTTGTTTTTATATTCAACCACTCCGCAGCCAACTATCGCATAGCCGGGGTCAATTCCTAAAACTATCATTTTTTGTTGGACTCTCTTTCTCTGATTACCATTTTGGTGGGAGTGCCTTCAAGTCCGAAAACCTCTCTTATCTGATTATCAAGATAACGCTGATAGCTGTAGTGGAAAAGCTCTGCGTTGTTGACAAAGCAAACGAATGTCGGCGGTCTTGTTGAAGCCTGAGTCATATAATAAATTTTAAGACGCTTACCCTTATCCGAAGGCGGCTGAACTCTTGCCGTTGCATTTGCAAGCACATCGTTGAGCTTGCCCGTTGAAATACGCATTGCATTCTGTGTGTCAACAAACTTGATAAGTTCAAACAAACGGTCAAGCCTGATTTTTTCTTTTGCCGAGATAAAGATGATGGGTGCATATGACATAAACGAAAAATCATCCATCAGCTTTTTGCGGAAGCCGTCCATTGTTTTGCCGTCTTTTTCAACGGCATCCCATTTATTAACAGCAATAATGCAGCCCTTGCCCAAATCGTGGGCAATACCCGCAACCTTTGAATCCTGCTCGGTAAAGCCTTCTGTTGCATCAATCATAATAACGCAGACCTGAGCTCTTTCAACAGCCATTCTTGCTCTGATAACCGAGTATTTTTCAATCTGGTCATAAACCTTGCTTTTTCTGCGAAGACCCGCAGTATCAATAAACACAAATTTGCCGTGTTTGTTTTCAACTATTGAATCCGTTGCATCTCTGGTTGTGCCCGCAATGTTTGAAACAATCATTCTGTCTTCGCCGAGAACGGCATTTACGAGCGACGATTTGCCAACATTGGGCTTGCCGATAACGGCAACCTTGATTGCGTCGTCTTCATCCTCATCCTTTTCTTCACCGGGAAGATATTTGAGAATTTCATCGAGCAAATCGCCCGTTCCGTGACCGTGCACGGAAGAAACCGCAATCGGGTCACCCAGACCGAGATTATAGAATTCATAGAAATCCATAGGAAGATTACCTATGTTATCGCACTTGTTAACGCAAAGAATAACGGGCTTGCCGCTTTTTTGAAGCATTGCCGCAACCTCGGCATCGGATGCCACAACACCCGAGCGAATATCTGTTACGAGAACGATAACATCCGCACTGTCAATCGCAAGCTGAGCCTGCCTTCTCATCTGCTTTAAAATAATATCATCCGAATAGGGTTCAATACCGCCCGTATCTATAAGCATAAAGTGTCTGCCGAGCCATTCGCAGTCGCCGTAAATACGGTCTCTTGTAACGCCCGGAGTGTCATCAACTATTGAAAGCCTTGCACCCACAAGCTTATTGAAAAGCGTGGATTTGCCCACATTGGGTCTTCCGACTATCGCAACAACATTTCCTGCCATTTTATCTACCTCCCGTCATTGCATCAAGCAGCTCATAACCGCTGCTGCCGTTTTGTTTAACTTCAACCCCCAGCTTTCCGGAAAGCTGAGCAACCGTCATACCATCAAGGAACATATCGCCCTCGCTGCGAAGGCAGTTGGGCGGAATGATAAGCTCTTCACCCAAATCCATACCTTCAACCGCATCGGCAATATCCCTGCCGCAAAGCAGACCCGAAACCGTTATCATTTTGCCGAAAAGCTTGTTTTCGGCGGCAACAACATTTATTTCAAGCCCGTTTATTTTTTTCATTGCTTTATCTGCAAGCGATTTTATCAGCGGATAAGCCGCCTTGCCCGTAACGATTGTTGCCTTTCTCTCAAGGCTTTCAATCTCACGCTCCGCAAGAGCCTCTTCAAACTCGGATATAAGCAAAGCCCACATTCCGACTCCGTTTTCAAGCTGCGGGAAGCCGTTATAATAATCCGCATCGGGCATTTCCCTGCCCGCCTTGATATAAAATTCATCCGCCGCAAAGGCTATTATTTCGCCGTGTTCCTTTTCAAACTCCGCATTGCATCGGTCGATCATATCAATAACCTCTGCCGCAGTTTTTTCATTATACGGTTCAAGCGGATAAAGACCTTCTCTGTGGTCTGTCAGACCTACAGGCACCGCCGCAATGCTCTGAACGGCAGGATAAAGCTTAAACAGCTCTTTGATGCTGTGTTCAAGCTCCTTGCCGTCGTTTATTCCCGGGCAAAGCACAAGCTGGGTATTAATCGCTATTCCCGCCTCGGCAAATCTATAAAGATATTTCAGAGATTCGCCTGCGTGGGGATTGAGCATCATTTTAACCCTGAGTTCGGGATTCATTGTTTGCACCGAAACATTAACGGGGCTGATATGCATCTGAATTATTCTTTCCGCTTCTTCATCGGTAAGATTTGTGAGCGTTATATAGTTGCCGAAAAGGAACGAAAGCCTTGAATCGTCATCCTTGAAATAAAGGCTTTCTCTCAGGCCTTCGGGAAGCTGGTCGATGAAACAGAATATGCATTTGTTTTTGCAGTGACGCTGTTTATCCATAAGATAGGTTTCAAACTCGAGCCCTATATCCTCATATTCCTCTTTACGGATAACGATAATCTTTGATTTTCCGCTTTCTTCTTCAAGCACAAGCACAAGCCTTGTATCCTTGATATAAAACTGATAATCGAGCACATCACGGATTTCGTTACCGTTGATTTTTAAAAGCGTATCGCCCGCATAAATTCTTTTTGAAGAAGCAAGGCTTCCCTTTTCAATTCCCGTTATTTTTACTGCCACAATCTCACCTGCCGATACTATCCGATTTTAATTCATCGTACAGTATAGCACAAGTTATATATAAATAACAATAAATTATTTGTAAATATTTTAAATATTTTTTAATTAATATATTTGCTATTGTAAAACGGAATTTTTTGGGGTATAATCTATTATGAATAATTATGTGTAAAGGTCAGGAAAATAATATGTTTGTTGATATTGCGAAAATAAAAATAAAAGCGGGCAACGGCGGCAACGGAGCTGTAAGCTTCCACAGAGAAAAATATGTTGCGGCAGGCGGACCCGACGGCGGCGACGGCGGCAGAGGCGGCAACATTGTTTTTCAGGTTGACGATAATCTCTCAACCCTTGCCGATTTCCGTTATAAAAGAAAATACACCGCACCAAACGGCGGCAACGGTTCAAGCGGCAGAAAAAGCGGCAAGCGAGGCGAGGACCTTGTTATCAAGGTGCCCCGAGGCACAATAATCCGTGAGCTTGAAAGCGGTGCCGTTATGGCGGATATGTCGGGCAGCGAGCCCTTCATTGCCGCAAAGGGCGGCAGAGGCGGCTGGGGCAACCCCCATTTTGCAACCCCCACAAGGCAGGTACCCCGCTTTGCAAAGAACGGCACCCCGGGCGAAGAATGGGAGGTAAGCCTTGAGCTCAAGCTTCTTGCGGATGTTGGTCTTTTAGGCTTCCCGAATGTTGGCAAATCAACCCTTGTTTCGGTTGTCAGCCAGGCAAAGCCCGTTATTGCCAATTACCATTTCACAACCTTAACCCCCGTTCTCGGCGTTGTTTCTCTGGGCGAGGGCAGCTCGTTTGTTATGGCAGATATTCCCGGACTTATAGAGGGTGCGGGTGACGGAGTGGGACTCGGTCACGAGTTTCTCCGCCACGTTGACCGCTGCCGTTTGCTTGTTCATATTGTTGACGCCGCAGGCAGCGAGGGCAGAGACCCGATTGAAGATTTTGAAATAATCAATAAAGAGCTTGAAAAATTCGACCCCGAGCTTGCAAAAAGGCCGCAGATTGTTGTTGCAAACAAAATCGACCTTTGTGAAGACGGTCAGCTTGAAAAGCTTGAAAAATATTTCACCGAAAAGGGTTATGAATTCCACACAATGTGTGCCCCCATTGCCGAGGGCACGGATGAAATCGTTGGTGCAATATGGAATAAGCTCCAGACCCTGCCCCCCATCAGGCAATATGAGGCGGAAAGCATTCCCCTTGAAATGTTTGAAAAGCAGAATGATAAAGGCTTCACCATCAGAGTTGAGGATGATGTTTATTTTGTTGAAGCTCCCTGGCTTCTCAAAATTCTTAATCAGACTGATCTTGACGACTATGAATCTCTTCAATATTTCCAGAGAATACTTATATCAAGCGGCATTATTGATGCTCTTCACGAGAGAGGCATCAACGAAGGCGATACCGTTTCGATTTATGACCTTGAATTTGATTTTGTGAACTGATTGCGAGGAATACTCTTTGAATTTATTAATCGATAAATCTGTAAAAACCTCTTCATTAAGCCCTCTCACCCTTGCATTCATCGGCGACACGGTTTTTGATTTGCTTGTAAGAAGCGAGCTCGTTTGCGAGGCTAACCGCCCCGTTAACGCTCTTCATAAATCGGCAAGCAAAAAGGTTTGTGCCGCCGCACAGGCAGAGGGAATCAAAAAAATTCTTCCCCTGCTTACGGAGGAAGAAGAGGCTGTTTTCAAGAGAGGAAGAAATTCACACACGGGCGGCATTCCTAAAAATGCTTCAAGTGCAGATTATCACTATGCAACGGGGCTTGAGAGCCTTTTCGGCTGGTTATATCTCAACGGGCAGAGCGAACGCATAATGGAATTATACCGTGAAATACGCACATCTGACGGAGGCGATAAAGAATGAAGTTAACCAAAGAATCCGTTTTTGATATACTTAAAAACAATCTTATGTGGATTATCGGATGCTCGCTTTATGCAATAGGTGTCAATTCCTTTTCACTTCCGAATTCCATAGCACAAAGCGGAGTAACGGGTCTTGCAATTATTTTCAACCACCTTTTTGATGTGCCCGTGGGCACCGTAAACTTTGTTCTCAATGTTCCCCTGCTTATTCTTATGTGGATTTTTCTGGGCAAAAAGCTTGTTGCAAGAACGCTGTGGGTTACCGTTCTTCTTTCAACCGCACTCGATGTTTTTGCTCTGTTTATACCCGCATACACGGGCGATAAAATTCTTGCATCGCTCTTTTGCGGATTGCTTCAGGGTGCAGGCCTCGGACTAATAATGATAACCGGTGCAACCAGCGGCGGCACGGATATTGTTGCAAGGCTCATTCATAAAAGATGGCCTCACATAACGGTTGGCAGTATGGTGCTTCTTTCAGATGCAATCGTTGTTGGTGCGGGAATGTTTGTTTTCGGCAGCATTGAAAGCGGTCTTTATGCAATCATTCTTATTTTCGTAAGTTCAAAGGTTATTGACACAATGATTTACGGCACGGGCAACGGCAAGATGCTTATGGTTGTTACGCAGAAGGCAGAAGAGGTTTCAAAGGCTATTGTAACCTCAACGCCGAGAGGCGTTTCAATTCTTCCCGCAACGGGTGCTTACACGGGAGAAAGCAAGAATATTCTTCTCTGCGTTGCGAGAAAATCGGAAATTGCAAATATTATCAGAATCATAAAATCAGTTGACGATAAAACATTCATTATCGTGAGCGAAGCAAATGAAATACTCGGCGAAGGATTCAAGCAAACTATTTAATTACTCCGTCGGGTGATACATAAAACTTGACAATATAAATCCGATATTATATAATATCAAGGTTAAAAAAGCAAAAAAGTGAGGTTTTTTAAATGTCAGGCCATTCAAAATGGAGCACAATCAAACGTAAAAAAGAAAAAACCGATAACCAGCGTGCCAAGATTTTCACCAAAATCGGCAGAGAAATCGCTGTTGTTGTTCGTGAAGGCGGTCCCGACCCCGCTTCAAACTCAAAGCTTAAGGATGTTATTGCAAAAGCAAAGGCAAACAACGTTCCCAACGACAACATAGAAAGAATTATCAAAAAGGCTGCAGGCGAAACAGGCGGTGCTGATTACGAAGAAATCGTATATGAGGGCTACGGTCCTTCAGGCATTGCAGTTATCGTTGAAACTCTCACCGATAACCGTAACAGAACAGCAGGCGATGTTCGTCACTATTTTGATAAATACGGCGGAAATATGGGCCAGAGCGGCTGCGTTTCGTTTATGTTCTCAAAGCAGGGCGTTATTGTTATCGAGCAGGAAGATGTTGACGAAGAGAAGCTGATGGAGGATGCTCTTGAAGCAGGTGCAACCGATTTCCTTACCGAAGACGGAGTTTTTGAAATCAGAACAGAGCCCAACGATTGCGGTGCAATCCGTGACGACCTTGAAGCAAAGGGCTACACCTTTGTTTCCGCAGAGGTTGAATATGTGCCCTCAACATACACTGCACTCACCAACCCCGACGACATCAAGAATATGGCAAAAATGCTTGAGATGTTTGAGGATAACGATGATGTTCAGGCTGTATGGCACAACTGGGAAAACGCTGACGACGCTGAATAATTGAATAATATGCTGCAAGCCCTCGGCTGATGCCGAGGGCTTGTTTTTCTGTAACGCAATTAAACTGCCCGAAGAACAATATAACTATGCGTAGCATAATATAACTGCTAAGCAATAAAACTCGCCGTCTGGCGAATATAACTGAGGCACACTTCCTTACGGAGTGTGCCTCAATTCCTGCCGTTTTTTTATCTGCTGTTTGCGTTTTCGACCATTCCGAAATAAAAATCCTCGAAGCTTACGGGGTAATCCTTTGTGCCGCAGAAATCAAAATGGTCTGTTCCCACCATAGGATTGAAATAATACCATCTGCCCGTTTCAATTTTTTTGCCGTTTTCAACTTCAGTTTCAAAGTTCAGAGCAGTTTTTTCATCAACATCGGGATAAAGTGCGGAAGCAAGCGGCACAATGCCGTCATTAACCACCCAATCACCCTCCATCTTAATGCCGTCAACGTTGAATCCCTTTGTTGCGGAAATCATTATTGAAGAGATATAGAAAATCGGATTAAGCCCCTTCTGCGGAAGCTGATAGCCGAGAAGCTTGCCTTCTGTTGAATTAACGGTTGTGTATGAATAATAATATGTGTTTTCTGCAAGCTTGATTTTTTCGTTAAGCTGTGAAGCACCTCTTAAGGTCATATCATAACCGCAGTTATCGTCTGCTTTATAGAAATCCCAGATTTTTTTCAGGTTGAGCGAGGCTCTTGCCTTATCCTGAGTGGGTGTTATGCCGAAATGACCGAGCTGAAGCGAGAACACAAGGAATTCATTGCCGAAGGTTGAACCGATAATATTGAGAACTGACGAAATTGCAACCATTGTTATTTTGGGGTCAAAGAGCAAATTTGCAACCTGCGAGCCGTTATGCGGTGCGGAAAGAGTTATGCAGGAGTGCACGCAATCGTGACCACCCTTGAAAAGCTCACTTGTTTCATCGCCCGTTGCGGCAAGCTCATCCTTATCGCCATATGCAAGAAGTGACACAAGCAGCCTTACCGTTGCACCGCCGAAGGAATGACCTACAAGGTTTATTTTTTCTTTCAGGTCCCAGGGCTCACCCATAGTTGCCCTGCCCTCATAGCTGAAGCCGAATCGCTCGTGATTATGTGCTTTGGAATGTGCCTCACCGTAGTCAACAACGGTGCCCGTAAGCTGTGCATAAAGCTCGCACGCTCTGTCCCACGCACTGCTCAAGGGTCCCACCGAAGGAGCATAGGCTTCAACGCCCTGCTCGTTGAGTATTTTTATTAAATCCGTTTCGGCATTGGGCATAAGTCCTCCGCCCCAATAAGGCGAAATCTTATAAAAGCGGTTATCAGATCCCCAGCCGCCCATTCCGTGAACGAAAATATAGGGATAATCTGTTTTAAAAGCTTCTTTATTGATATTTCTTTCACTTTCCGCTGCGGATGCGGGAAGCACCGCAAAAGAAAAAACTATTGCAACCGAAAGCAAAACAGCAATTATCTTTTTCATCAAATCAGCTCCGTTCTGAAGATTTATATATATTATACTTTAATTTTGTTCGGATTTCAACAGACAATCTGTATGGCAATGTATTATAAAAATATTTATAATTATTTAATTATAGGTATTGAATTATCGCAAAAAAATGATAGAATTATAATGAAATAATTTGTAAAAACGGAGGCATAAAAATGGCAAGATTTCTTTTTTCTGCTTTTGCAGATGAAGCTTCACCCCTGATTTCCGAGCAGATTGAAGCCTGCAAAGCAAACGGAATTGACTACATTGAGCTTCGCAATGTTGACGGCAAAAACATCTCAAATTTCACCGTTGAGGAAGCAAAAGAGCTCAAAAAGACCCTTGACGCAAGCGGCATCAAGGTTTCTTCAATCGGCTCACACTACGGCAAAATTGAGATTACAGATGATTTTGCTCCCCACTTTGAGGCATTCAAAACAACCGTTGAGGTTGCAAAGGTGCTTGAAGCAAAATATATAAGAATGTTCAGCTTCTTCTTCACAAAGGGTCAGGACCGTGACGAATATAAAGAAGAGGTTTATGCAAGACTCACCGCTATGGTTGACTACGCAAACGAGCACGGTGTTCTTTGCTGCCACGAAAACGAAAAGGGCATTTACGGCGATATTTATGAAAGATGCCTTGAAATTGCAGAGCATTTCGGCGACAGACTCGGCTGCATTTTTGACCCTTCAAACTATATCCAGTGCGGCTCCGACACTCTTGAAGGCTTTAAGGTGCTGAAGGATTATGTTACATATATGCACATTAAAGACTGCATTGCCGAAATTGATACCGTTGTGCCCGCAGGCGAGGGTGACGGACATCTTGAAGAAATTCTTAAAGCTCTTGATAAGGAAGAAAAGGTTTATTTCCTTTCTGTTGAGCCCCATTTAAGAGTTTTTGAAGGTCTTGATAACCTTGAGCCCGATGATGCAACAGCATCAAAGATGAACACAAAATATGTTTATCCCGATAACAAAACTTCATTTGCCGCAGCCTGCTCGGCAATTCACAACATTATTGAAACCAAGGTTCAGCCCGTAAGACTCGGCATTATCGGTGTTGGCAATATGGGCAATTCACACTTGAAAATGCACCTTAACGGCGAGCATTCAGAGCTTCGCATAACAGCTTGTGCAGATATTGTTCCAGAAAGAGTTGCAGCGGCGGAAGAAAAAATGCCCGGCATAAAGACCTTTGACTCCGCAGAAGCTCTCATTGACAGCGGCGAGGTTGACGCTGTTATTATTGCAACGCCTCACTATGACCACTCCCCCATCGCAGAATACGCATTTTCAAAGGGTATTCACGTTCTCACCGAAAAGCCCGCAGGCGTTTATACAAAGCAGGTAAGAAAAATGAATGAGGCTGCCGCAAAAACAGACCTTGTTTTCGGCATTATGTATAACCAGAGAACGAACTGCGTTTACAGAAAAATGAAGGAGCTTGTTGAAAGCGGTGAGCTCGGTGAAATCAGAAGAGTAAGCTGGATTATCACCGATTGGTACCGCACTCAGGCATATTATAACTCAGGCGGATGGAGAGCAACCTGGGGCGGCGAAGGCGGCGGCGTGCTTCTTAATCAGTGCCCCCACAACCTTGACCTCTGGCAGTGGATTTGCGGTCTTCCCGTTAAGGTAAGAGCTTTCTGCCACGAGGGCAAATGGCACGATATTGAAGTTGAAGACGATGTTACAATCTATGTTGAATATGCAAACGGTGCAACCGGCACATTCATAACAACTACCGGCGACTGCCCCGGCACAAACCGTTTTGAAATCACACTTGACGGCGGTAAGCTTGTTTGCGAAAACAATAAGCTTATGCTTTATAAGCTCAAAGATACCGTTTCAAACCATTGTGCAAACGCAACAGAGGGCTTCGGAAGCATCGAAGGCGAATGGATTGAAGTTGAAACAGGCGGCAGAAACAAGCAGCATTCAGAGGTTACAAATAAGTTTGCAGCAGCAATTCTTCGCGGCGAGCCCCTTGTTGCAAGAGGCGAAGAGGGCATAAGAGGGCTTTCAATTTCAAATGCTGCCCACCTTTCATCGTGGCTCGGCAAAGAAATTGAGTTGCCCGTTGATGAAGATGTTTACTATGCGGAGCTTCAGAAAAAAATTGCAGCAGGCAACGCAAACAAGGAAAATGTTGTTGAGAATATTCAGAGCGATATGAGCAATACTTTCTGATTGAAAGGAACTTTTTTATGAAAGTTGCGGTTATCGGATGCGGAAGCGTATCCGGAATGCATTTTATGGCGTTAAGCAAGAATCCCGATACCGAGATTGTTGCCGTTGCCGATATAAAGCCCGAAAGAGCAGATAAGGCTGCGGCTGAATTCGGCGGAAAAGCCTATTATGATTTTGATGAGCTTATTGCAAACGAAGAGCTTGACTGCATCCACATATGCACCCCTCATTATCTTCACACTCCGATGGCAATAAAGGCTCTTGACAATGGGATAAATGTTCTTACCGAAAAGCCCTGCTCCGTTTCGGCCGCCGAGGCTGATGCTTTATTTGAAGCACAAAAAAGAAGCGGAAAGCAGGTTGGTGTTTGCTTTCAGAACAGATATAATGACTGCGTTCAGTATATAAAGGAAATAATCGAAAACGGCTCTATGGGTAAGGTTAAATCGGTAAGAGCTTTTGTTACCTGGAGCAGAGGCGAGGATTATTATTCCGATGATTGGCACGGCACACTTGATAAAGAGTGCGGCGGAGTGCTTATAAATCAGTCAATTCACACGGTTGACCTTGTGCATTATTTCGGCGGCAAATGCGAAAGCCTTATTGCCCACACATCGAATGACCATCTGCAAGGCATTATTGAGGTTGAGGATACCGCAAGCATTCTGATGAAGCTTGAAAACGGAGTTAACGCTGTTTTCTATGCAACGCTTGCTTACGCAGAAAACTCTGATGTTATTATTGAGGTTGTTTTTGAAAAAGGCAGGCTTCGCACAGAGGGTGAAAAGCTTTATTGCTTTGATGAAAACAATTCTCTTAAAGAAATTGAGCTCAATTCCGATAAGGTTTTTCACGGCAAGCATTATTGGGGCAGCGGGCATTCGGCATTGATTAATGATTTTTATGATTGCCTTAAATCGGGCAAGCCCTTTGAAATTGACGCATCCGAGGGCGGTCACGCCGCAAAAATCGTTAGTGCCTGCTATGAATCGGCAAAGCAAAATAAAACTGTTGAAATAAAATGATTAAAAGGTCGGTTTCGTTTGAAACCGACCTTTTTCCTGAAAAAATAAAAGGCAGGGGCTTCAAGCCTCTGCCGCTTTATTTTGACTTATGCTTCTTCCTTAACTACTACCTGCTTGCCGTTGTAGTAACCGCATTCAGGGCAAAGTCTGTGAGTTCTCTTGAGTTCACCGCAGTTTGAGCACTTTTCGAGCTGGGGAGCGGACATCTTCCACACGTTTGAACGTCTCTTGTCTCTTCTTGCCTTTGAAACTCTTCTCTTGGGTACTGCCATTCCTAAGCACCTCCTTAATTTTGTGCTTTATTAAACCCTGGGGTTTTTTTATTATTTAATTATCCAAAAGCTGCGTGAGTGCCGCCAATCTGGGGTCAATCTCTTTTTCGCAGCTGCATGAACCTGTGTTAAGGTCTTTGCCGCATTTCGGGCAAATCCCCTTGCAATCTTCGCTGCAAAGGAACTTTGCCGGAAGATCAAGGAAAATATCCTCTGTGACGAGCTCATCCAAATCAAAGCGAAGCTCATTTATAAGCAGCAGCTCATCATTGCTCTCATCGTTAAGGTGGGTAACAAGGGTATGAAAAATCTTGATCTGAAGCGGAACATTTATGGGTTTCGCACAACGGTCGCAATCAAGCTCAAGTGCAAAATCCGCACTTGCGTTGATTTCAACAATGCCCGTGTAGTTGCCTACACTGCCGCTGACCTTAACCGGAGATGTGAACGGCATAAAACCGCTTAGTTCATATGCGGAAAGGTCGAGCTCGTAATCGAACTCCTTAACCATTCCCTCATTATTAAAAATCGGTTCTAAATCTAAAATCATAAAAATTCACCTTAAAATCACGCACATAATATTATATATAGGTATTCGTGATTTGTCAACTAAATTTTTAATTTAAATCAGATTTTTTCGCAAAAGGTGAAGATTTTTTCGGGAAGCTCTTCAGCATCGGCTGAAACTGTGAAAGTGAAGCTCTTCTCGGAAATCTTGCTGAGGTTGTCAACCTTCTCAAGGAAAGCTGCAAGGTCATTATAATCTCTGCCGCCGATTCTGAGAGTTGCATCAACAAGAATATCAGTTATATCGTGGTCACCTGCAACAATACCGCAGAGGAAGCCGTAGAAAGCATCATAGCCCGAAACGCCGTAGTGGTCTGTTTCAACAAGTCTTGCACGGTAGTTTACATCATAAGTAAGAAGTCTTTCTTTCTCAACGCAAACAACATTACCGTTTGACTTTTCAACTGCACCGTTTACAAGCTCGATGAGTTTCTTTGTTTTGCCGGAGCCTTTGTGACCGAGAATAAGATTAATCATTTTAAATTCCTCCAATTTTATGTAAATTTGGTTAGAAGTTTATAATAAATCGGCGGCGGCAAAAGCCGCACGGTTAATGCCGCCAATGATTTTTATCAGTTGTTGATTCTTGCTTCAAGAGAAGCCTTTTCGGATTCATATCCGGGTTTGCCGAGAAGTGCAAACATATTCTTTTTATAGCTTTCAACGCCGGGCTGGTCGAAGGGATTAACGCCGAGAATGTAGCCCGAAATGCCGCAAGCCTTTTCAAAGAAATAAATCATTGCACCAAGGTTATATTCATCCTGCTTATCAATTTCAAGCACGATGTTGGGAACATCACCGTCGGTATGTGCAAGCACGGTGCCCTCAAATGCTTTTCTGTTAACATAATGAAGGGTTTTGCCTGCAACAAAATTGAGTCCGTCTCCGTTGACATCATCAAATTCAATTTCAACATCCGTTTTAGGCTCATTCACCCACATAACGGTTTCAAACAGATGACGCTCACCCTGCTGAATATACTGACCGAGCGAGTGAAGGTCGGTTGAGAAAATTGCGGAAGCAGGGAAAATACCTTTATTCTCTTTGCCCTCGCTTTCGCCGAAGAGCTGCTTGAACCATTCTGCCCACATTGTCATTGAAGGCTCATAGGCTGCAAGCATTTCAACCTTTTTGCCGCTTCTGTAAAGAAGATTTCTGATTGCGGCATATTTATAGCAATCATTTTCTTCAATGCTTTCGCAGGAATATTTTTCTCTTGCATCTGCAGCACCCTGCATAAGAGCATCAATATCAATTCCCGCTACGGCGATGGGAAGAAGACCTACCGCTGTGAGAACCGAATATCTGCCGCCTACATCATCGGGAACAACAAATGTTTTGTAGCCCTCCGCATCGGCGAGAGCCTTAAGAGCACCTCTTGCCTTATCGGTTGTTACATAAATTCTTTTTGCAGCTTCTTCTTTGCCGTATTTATCTTCAATAAGCTTTTTGAAAACACGGAAAGCAACTGCTGTTTCGGTTGTTGTGCCTGATTTTGAGATAACGTTTATTGAAAAATCCTTGCCTTCAACAAGCTTTATAAGCTCGGCAACCGAAGCTGAGCTTATGGTGTTGCCGCCGAAATATATATCGGGCGTATCCTTCTTGACAAGGTTGTAGTTGTTTGACTTAACAAATTCGATTGCGGCTCTTGCACCGAGATACGAACCGCCGATACCGAGAACAACAAGCACCTCGGAATCTTTTTTTATCTGCTCGGCACTCTTCTTGATTTCTTCAAATTCTGCCTTATCGTAATTAACGGGCAAATCTATCCAACCAAGAAAATCATTTCCGAGACCTGTGCCTTCGTGAAGCATTCTGTGTGCCGCCGAGATTTCGCTCTGCATTGAAGCAAGCTTCTCGCTTGCGGCAAATTCGCCGGCATACTTCAGATTAAGTTTAATTGACATATTTTCTTTTGCACCCCACTGTAATTGCTGAGTATTTAATATATTTTACCCTATAAATGCTCTCATTGCAACAGATATACAGAAAAAATATTTGAATTTTTTTATTTTTTCTGCACTTGGGTGCTGAAATATAAATAAACTCCGCCAATTTTATGTTATTTTTATTTTATCATAAAAATTATAAAAAAGCAAACAAATATTTTATTTTATAATCGCCTCAATTATTCTTTCAAAAACAATTCTGAAGGTCAGCTTCCCGATATGCGAAGGTGCCGTTAAATTATAGCTTCCCACCTCTTCATCGCCGATTTTAAACTTTACCGTGCCCAATATCTGCCCCTCTTCAACAGGTGCCTGCACATCAAGTGCAAGGTCAATATTCTGTGTCATTTCCTTATCTCTGCCCTTTTCGATAAGCAGAGGCTCCGTTTTTGGAATAACGGGCTGAATGTTCTTTTCTACTCCGCCGATAACACCAACCGCAGGAATCAGGCTCTCATCAATCTGAGGCGTAAATGTTTCGTAGTTTGCAAAGCCCCAGTTGAGCATTGCCTTTGCGGTTTCAAAGCGGTCTGCACTGTTGCCGCTTCCCATAACAACGGCAATAAGATGCGTTTCTCCCCTCTTTGCACTTGCGGAAACGCAGCAGCCAGCCTTTGAGGTTGTGCCCGTTTTAAGACCCGTTGTGCCCTCATAAAAACGAACAAGCTTATTCGTATTTACAAGCTCCGTTTCGCCGTTTCTCAGCGAATCCATCCATATTGTTGTATATTCGGTTATCTTTTCGTGCTTAAGCAATTCCCTTGACATTATTGCAACATCAAGGGCGGTTGTGAGATGGTTTTCGGTTGTGTCATCAAGACCCGTGCAGTTTTCAAAGTGGGTATTCTTCATTCCGAGCTGCCCTGCTCTTTCATTCATCATATCAACAAAAGCTTCATTACTGCCCGCAATATGGTCGCCCAGAGCCGTGCAGGCATCGTTTGCACTGTAAACCGCCGTTGCCTTCAGCAAATCATCAACAGTCATCTGCTCGCCCTCTTTGAGCCATATCTGTGAGCCGCCCTTTGAAGCCGCCTGAGCACTTACGGTCACGGTATCCGTAAGCAGCATTTTGCCCTCATCTATTGCCTCCATAAATAAAAGAAGCGGCATAATTTTAGTGACGGAAGCGGGATAAAGACGCTCATTTTCGTTATATTTCATAAGCACCTTACCCGAGCCCGCATCCATAAGCACCGCCGCTTTTGCCTTGATTTCAACGGGAAGCTTTGCTTCCTCGGCACAGACAGAAAGCATCGGCAAAAAGATAAGCGAAGCGGCAATCAGCACCGCCCAAAAGCTTTTAAACAGTTTTTTCATATCAATATCTCCTTTCATAAAAATATATGTTATTATCGGCATTGATTATCACTTGTTTTTCTGCTATAATAGAAAACAGTCTGAACACAAAGGGAGGAATAATATGAAGGCTGCATTTTACACGCTCGGCTGCAAGGTTAATCAGTATGAGTCGCAGGCGATGTCGCAAAACCTTGAAAATCACGGCTTTGAGATTGTTGACTGCTGTGAAAAAGCAGATGTTTATGTTATAAATTCCTGCACCGTTACCGCTGAAAGCGACCGCAAAACCCGCCAGACCGTGCGTCATTATAAAAAGCAGAATCCCGAAAGCATTGTTGTGCTCACAGGCTGTATGCCTCAGGCGTGGCCCGAAGCGGGCAGAGAGCTTGAGCAGGCAGATATTGTTATGGGCAACAAAAGCAACCGCTTTCTTTATGATTATATAATGAAATTCATAACCGAAAGAAACCGCATTTTTGCTGTTGAAGAGCACCTTAAAGGCGATGCTTTCTGCGGCGATACAATAACGGATTTTCGTGAAAGAACAAGAGCGAGCGTTAAAATTGAAGACGGCTGCAACCGCTTTTGCTCATACTGTATTATTCCATACGCAAGAGGCAGAGTGCGTTCAAAGCCTCTTGATGAATTAAAAAATGAAATTGCTTCTCTTGAGAAGAACGGCTTTTGTGAGATAGTGCTTGTCGGCATTAATCTTTCCGCATACGGCACCGACTGCGGCAGCAGCATAGTTGAAGCTGTTAAAGCCGCCGCTTCGTTTGACGGCATAAAAAGAGTTCGTTTGGGCTCTCTTGAGCCTGATCACATTACCGATGAAATAATTGATGAGCTTGCGAAAATTCCCGAATTCTGCCCGCAGTTTCATATTTCACTTCAAAGCGGATGCGATAAAACGCTCAAAAGAATGAACAGACATTATAACTGCGAAGAATACAGAAAGCTCTGCAAAAAGCTGCGTTCATCATTTAAGGATACAACCTTAACCACCGATATTATGGTTGGATTCCCCGGTGAAACGCAAGATGATTTTGAAACCTCGCTTAACTTTGCAAAAGAAATCGGTTTTGAAAAGGTTCACGTTTTCCCCTATTCAATCCGCCCCGGAACGCCCGCCGCAAAGATGACCGACCAGGTTGAAAAGAGCGAAAAATCAAGGCGTGCTGCAATTATGATAGAAGAAACCGAAAAAATCAGAGCAGAATTTATGAAAGAACAAATCGGCAAGGTGCTTGAAATTCTGCCTGAAGAGTTTCACGGAAATTCCGTTCAGGGCTACACGGCAAACTACACGCCCGTTAAAATTCTTGGTCTTGAAAAAATCCCCGACGGAATAATCAAAGCAAAGATAACCGCAGTTGACGGCGATTTATGCATAGGTGAGATAATATAAAAAGAGGTGTTACCTTTTTGGGTAACACCTCTTTTCAGTTGTTGCTGTTGTTTATCGGCTTTCGCAGAAGCAGGCTTGCAAGTGCCTTGCCGTTAAAGGGAATAAGCGGATAGAGATAGCATTGACCCGTCACGGTTTTTGTTGCTGCGATTTCCGCCGTAACAATCAGTATGCCTGCCGCAAAGCCCCACAAATCGAAAAGTGCTATCAAAGCAATAAACATCATTCTGAAAAGCTTGAAGGCATATCCAAGCTCAAAGCTGGGCTGTGTAAAATTCGTCAGAGCCACAAAAGCCATATAGAGAACCACTTCGGGCACAAACCACCCTGCCGACACTGCAAACTCACCGAGCACAAGTGCTCCGATAACGCCGAATGAGCCGCTGAGCGACTGCGGCGTGTTGATAGATGCAAGCTTTATCGCATCTATAACAACTTCAACAATAAAGAGCTGTGCCACAATTGGAAGTGTATATTCCTCTTCAATTTTTATAAATTCGAGCCATTCGGGAATAAACTGCGGATTTCTGATTAGCACAAGCCATATCGGAATAAGCAGCATTGTCATTGCAAAAATAAACATTCTGATTATTCTCATATATGACCCTATAACGGGCGACATATAATAATCGTTGGTATCCTGCAAAAAATCAAATATTCCCGAAGGAATTATCATTGCCGCAGGTGAATTATCGGTTATAACAACCATACTGCCCTCAAGAACGCTTGCCGCAACCGCATCGGGTCGCTCAGTATATCTGACCTTGGGGAACGGATTAAACCATTGCTTCGGCACAAGGCAGTCAATAAGGCTTTGCTGACCCATCGTTAGCGAATTTACGGTTATGCTGTCAAGCTTTTTACGCAGGGTATCAAGCATTTTTCTGTTTACTCTGTTTTTCATAAAGCAGATGCAGACATCTGTTTTTGACTTTTTGCCGACTGTGTGGATTTCCATTGTGAGGTTGGTATCTCTTATCCTTCTGCGAATGAGAGCCGTGTTAAAAACAAGAGTTTCCACAAATCCGTCGTGCGGTCCCCTTAATACTCTGTCATTTTCAGGCTCGCCGACACTTCTTACGGGGTAGGTTCTTGCATCAATAATCACCGCATCGGCGTAGCCTTCTATTATAATACCTATTGCACCCGATAAAACCGAGGTTATAAACATATCTGTTTTATTTGTTATATCAGTTTCAACATACGGAATATATCGGTTTGCAAAATCTCTTGCGGCAGGCAGGGCTTTCATTGTTTCCTCTGTTGCCGCCATAAAACTTGTTATTATTTTAGTCATTTCGCCGTCTTTGCAAAAGCCGTCAACAAAATACAGTCTTGCATTTCTTTTATCTATTTTCAAATCTCTGCCCACAAGGTCAAAGCTTTCTTTTATCCGCAGCATTTCATCAAGCATTTTCACGGTTTCATTATAGTCGGAAGAAAAAAACTTTTCCGTTTCAATCACATCCAAAAGAAAAATGGTGACAGTTTGATTTGCTGTCACCATTTATTATTATCAAATCAGTTATCTGTATTCATTATATAAATCAACTATCGCATTCCAGGTAAGCGGACCAACCGAACCGTTATCGGGCAGGCCTCTTATTCTCTGCACTGCCTGAACCGCAGCCTTTGTTCTGTCGCCGAAAATCCCGTCAACCGTAATTAAAGGCACACGGTTATCGTTCTGTGCTATTGTTCTCAGGAAGGTTTGCAGCTGGGTTACAACATTGCCGCTTGCTCCGGTTGTTACGGCATAACCCGGATACAGAAGAGAAGAATACGCTCTGTATTCATCGGGCAGGGAGTTAAGCGTGCTGTAATAAACATCCTGCAAGCGATACCAGGTGTTTCTGCCGACTATGCCGTCAACCGTCAGACCGTATTCACGCTGAAAGGCTTTGACAGCATCCTCGGTTTCTCTGCCGAAAATTCCGTCAACTGCAATTTCGGGCAATCGGTTGTTGAAAAATCCTATAAAGGCAAGATAATACTGAATCGAACGCACATCGTTGCCTCTGTCGCCTCTTTTGAGCACCGTGCTGAATATTCTTTCAACCTCGCTCATTGTTATACCCTCTGAATAAAGCTCCGAAACCTTCTTGACCGCATTATAAATCTGCTTTATTTTATACCAGGTTGCTTTGCCTACTATGCCGTCAACCGAAAGGTTGAATATGCTCTGGAATTTTCTTACCGCAGCCTGAGTTGCTGCATCAAAATATCCGTTTGTATTCGGAATTGAAGGAATTGCTGGATAATTCTGCCTGATCCGGTTAAGCTGCCGCTGGATTGTTCTCACATCCTCACCTACCGTGCCGAGCCTCAGAAGAATTCCGGGATAGGATTCCGTAATGTTTTTTACGGGTGCGTTACGAACAATGTTAATATCGTTGCCGTAATAATTCTGAAGAATCTGATACGGTGTTCTTCCTCTGTTTGCAAGGGTTACCGTTCCCCATTGCGAAAGACCTCTGCAGGTTACGGTTCTTCCGTCACAGTATTCGGTGAAATATGGCTGAATCTGATTTCCTTTTGTTACATAGTCATTAAAAAGCTCATCAACAATTCTGCTGATGTTTGTGAAAATATCTCTTCCGTCAACATATGCCTGGTCATATGCTGTTGAATTGGTTATATCAAAATTATATCCTCTGCTGCGATAATATTCAGTGAAAATTCTGTTGAGTGCAAAAGAAATCTGGGCATAGATATTTGCCCTTAATGCATTTTCGGGCCAGGTGGGATATATCTCACTTGACGCAACATTCTTTATATAGTCTGTAAAAGGTACTCTTACATTTGGTGCATCTGAATTCGGTCTGCCGAGATGCACGGTTATATACTCAGGGATTACCGGTGTTACCACTTAAGCCACTCCTTATAATGTGTTTCTTCTTGCTTCGTCAACAATAATCGGCTCGGGTTCATCTGTGCCCACAGCTTTTGCAAGCAGCTGCACGGGCTGAATTGATTCAACACCCGAAAAAACCTGAACATTATTGAACAAAGCTCTTACATATGAAGGATGCTCAACATAAACCATATATGTTGAAAACGGCGGAACTCCGCCATCATTTGGCGACTGCGAAAGCTCTCTTGGCGGAGCAGGCAGTATAACACTCGGTGTTGACCCGCTTATATCGGATAAGCCGTCAAACACGGCAACATTGCCGCTTGGCAGGGTTAAGAAAATCATAACTCTTGCACTGCCTATTCCGAAGGCTCTGTCAGAAGCATAAACCTCAACTCTGATTGTTCCGCTGTCGGGATTTTCCCTGAGATATTCATTAATCTCTCTGCATCTTCTTTTCTGTTCCTCGGTTGAATTCGGGTTTCTGCTTATGTTTTCGCAGGATGAACGAAGCATCTGCGCAACATCGGTTGTTTGCAATTCATCTTCATCACGCAAAGCAAACCTGGTTTGCGAAGGCATTGTTTGTGCGGCAACAGCAGGCTCATTCCGAGTGCTTTCGGATACCGTTTCTTCAATCGGCAGCGGGTTTTCTCTGTCCCTTTCGTATGAAATATTATTTTCAAGTGCATTTTCCTGCGCTTGTTCTCTTGAATCAAGATTATTTGAGAGTGAATTTCTTCTGCTGAACTCCAGCATTTCCTGCTTATATCTATCCATCAGCTTTTCCATTTCGTTTCTGTCCATTTATATTCCTCCTTTAAAATTCTACTATTCTTATTATATTAATCGACGGAACAAATGTTACAGAAATCACAAACCACCGGTTGAACTGGTGGTTTGACTAACCCCTAAAAGGGGTTGATACAGGCTTAGCCCCTGAAAGGGG
>CALGRR010000003.1 GCA_937880805.1 uncultured Clostridia bacterium | reverse complement strand
CGTGTTTTTTGTCGGATAATTTTCGCCACTTCTTCGTTAAAATACTCGCAAATCCACAAAGGATTTGCTGCGTTTTGTGCCTTGAATTGTCTGAAAATCCTCTCGACAAAAAATCTTCGACCCGAAAGCGAAGGATTTTCAGATGATTTTTGGATGTTGAGGATGACGACAGGCTGACGCCTTTCTAATCCGAAACGCCGAAAAGCATCGAAAAGACTCGCTTTCGGGCAGGTTAGGATTATGTTCGCCACGCTAACCGTTGAGAGCCTTGAAGGCATCTTTGTTATTTTTGTAAAGAGTTTTATAAACTTCATAGTTTCTGTCGTAAACCTCTTTGTTTTTCTCGTTGGGGATAAAGGTTTTCTTGGCGGGAATAAGCCTTTTTGCGTGGGAAACATCATCGATTATTCCAAGACCCACCGCCATAATAACCGCCGCACCTACAGCACCAACATTCTGGGGGCTGTCAACGGTTTCAACCGTTCTTCCGGTAATATCCGCAAGAATCTGGCAGGTTACATCGGAGAGAGCACCGCCGCCCACGAAGCGTACAACGCTTGAGGTGCGGATTTTCTTATCCTGAGTTTCGAGGAACCAACGCATATGCATACAAACGCCTTCGATAACGGAACGGATAAGCTCTGTTTTGCCAACGTCGAGGCTTATGTTGAAGAACATTCCCCTTGCGTTCGGGTCTTCAAACGGGCATCTGTTGCCGTGAAGCCACGGAGTGAAGATAACACCCGAGCTGCCTGCGGGAATTTCGCTGACAACCTTTGAAAGATAATCATAAAGGCTGGTGTAAACCGTTTCGGTGCTTTCCGCAACATCTGTTTTGTTGAGGAAAATGCCGATTTCGTCAAGTGCAAGGTGGTCTTTTACCCATTCGAGGCACTTGCCTGCGGTTTCAAGCTCCGCAAAATAATTGAAGCTGTCTTTCTGTGCACCGATGATTGCCGCAATCATTGCCGAGGCATCAACAACGCTCTTTTCAACAACGGTTGAAACCCAGCCCGAGGTGCCGTTATAGATATGAGTTTCGCCAAGCTCAACGCTGCCAGCGCCAACGCCGATAAGCGAAGCATCGCCGCCGCCGCCGAATACTGCCGTGCCTTCTTTAAGACCGAGCTCCGAGGCTGCCTTTGCGGTAAGACCGCCGACATTATCGGTGCTGTTGACTATTTCGGGCAGATGGGCGGGATTAACGCCCAGAAGCTTGCATATTGTGGGGCTCCAGCATTCCTTGCCCTTGCGTATATCATAAAGAAGAGTGCCGAAGGCGGAATCTCTTGTCATAACAAACTTATCGGTCATTCTTGCGATAAGATATTCTTTAACATCGAGCCACTTATAAACCTTCTTGAAGTTTTCGGGCTCGTTCTCTTTAACCCAGTTATATTTCCATACGGGGTCTTTAACGCTTGCGGAAACCGCACCCGTGATAATAAGCGAGGGAATGAGCTTGAAGATATTTGCACCCGCAATCTGAATTCCGTTTGCAATGCCTTCTTTAATCTGCTTCTTTGCACGCTGGTCCATATAGCTGAAGGCTCTGTGAACGGGAACGCCGTTTCTGTCAACAAGCACAAGACCCTGCATCTGCGAGCAGAAGGAAATGCCTTCAACCTGCTCGGGCTTCACATCGCAGTTTTCAAAGATGGTTCTGGTTGTTGAGCACATTGCCTGCCACCATTCTTCGGGGTCCTGCTCTGCTCCGCCGTCGGGAAGAATATAGAGCTTATAGCCCTCCATTGCGGCACTTATGAGATTTATTGTTTCGCCGATTTCAAAAAGACAGGATTTTACGCCGGTGGTTCCTATATCATAGGAAATAACATATTTATTGCTCATTTTGTCCTCCTTTACACACATCAACCCATTCTGCCGCTTTTGAGAATTCAAAAAGCTCGTCGCAGCTCAGCTCGATTGCACTGCTTGCACTGCCCGCCGCAGGAAAAACCGTTGAAAATCTTTTGAGTGATATATCGGTATAAACCGTAACGCCCTCTTTCACCGCAAAGGGACAAACTCCGCCGACGGGGTGACCCGTAAGCTCAAGAGCTTCCTCGTGAGAGAGCATTTTTGCCTTGAGTCCGAAGAAATCCTTATATTTTCTGTTGTCGATTTTGGCATCGCCCGCCATAACAACAAGTATTACTCCGTCGCTGCCTTTGAATGAGAGAGTTTTTGCAATTCTTGCACCCTCAACGCCCACAGCCACCGCCGCAAGCTCAACCGTTGCAGAGGATACATCGAATTCAACCACTCTTTCATCAGCACCGAATTGCTTCAGATATTCTTTTACCGTTTCAACAGACATAGTAAACCTCTTTTTAATTCGGAATGCGTAATTAATGACGGGTCTGCGTTTTGAATGATGAGTGCAGAACGCAGAGTTTCGGAAGGGCTTTGCCCTTACCCGTTATATATTCGGTCATAGGCGTAGCCTATCCTTAATATGCAACAGCATATTTCATTCGAGCATCAGCGAGAATTTCATATTGTTTTACAATATTTCATACACGAATGTGTATTTCACTGTTTTGCATAGCAAAACCCAAAAGGGCATAATTATCCCTATTATCCTATTATAAAAAGCATTATAATATTTTTACCCTCAAAAAACAAGAGGATAAACAAGAAAATTTGAAATTTTAGTAACTGTTTACAAACGGGGAAAATATAATTCACACATTATTTAATATTTTTTAGGTGACAAGCGAAAAAAAGTGTGTTATAATGTTTTTCAATATTATTATATAATATAGTGGAGGTCTGTGCGTTATGGCAATAAAACGCTTTGTTTCGTGGAATGTTAACGGAATAAGAGCCTGCGTGGGCAAGGATTTTTATGAGAGCTTTGCCGCCCTTGACGCCGATATTTTCTGTTTGCAGGAAACCAAGGTGCAGCAGGGTCAGATTGAGCTTTCGCTTGAGGGCTATCACCAGTTCTGGAATTATGCCGAGAAAAAGGGATATTCGGGCACGGCGGTGTTTTCAAGAGAAGAGCCTCTTTCGGTTTCCTACGGCATCGGAATTCCCGAGCACGACACAGAGGGCAGAGTTATAACGCTGGAATTTGAGGATTATTATTTTATAACGGTCTATGTGCCCAACTCCAGAGATGAGCTTGTGAGGCTTGATTACCGAATGGAATGGGAGGATGCTTTCAGAGCTTATATCAAAAAGCTTGATGAAAAGAAGCCCGTTATCTATTGCGGCGACCTCAATGTTGCACATAAGGAAATCGACCTTAAAAATCCCAAAACAAACCGCAGGAACCCCGGTTTTACCGATGAAGAAAGAGGCAAATTCACCGAGGTGCTTGAAAGCGGCTTTGTTGATTCCTTCAGATATTTCTATCCCGACCTTGAAAGCATTTACAGCTGGTGGTCCTACCGTTTTTCGGCAAGGGCAAAGAATTCGGGCTGGAGAATAGATTATTTTGTTGTTTCGCAGAAAATTGCGGAAAAAATGAAGGATGCAAAAATCCATACCGATATTTTCGGCTCCGACCATTGTCCTGTTGAGCTGGAAATTGAATTTTAAGGGGGAAATAAAATGAATTCAAAAGTATTGAAAATTGTTGCCGCCGTGCTGGCGGTTGTTACCGTTGCATCGGCAGTTCTGTTCTTCGTTTCGGGCGGCACAAAGGGTGAAAGCCCCATCGAGGCAAAGCCCGTTGAGTATGTTTTTGACCAGAGTGCATACACAATGAGCCCGTCATCAAGCCCCAAGGGTGCAAACGGCGAAATCTTTATGCCCACCGATTTTGAAAATATTTATTACACAGCTTCTCTTGACGGAAAAATCTCATTTTATGAGTATAACGCAGGTGAGTTTGCCGCAAGCACTCTGCCCGTTAAAACCGTCAAGGCAAGTCTTGCAGCTTCCTATGAAAAAATTCCCGTTACCGTGAGCTATATCGAAAAAGACGGCAAGGTTTGCGGCTACGGTGTTTTCACTTCGGATATGAGTGCGGATGTTGATGTTTATTCATTCGCATTTGTGAAGCTTATCAATAAGCCCGCAGGCTACGGCTCGGGTCATCTTCTTCTTGCCGATTTCGACAAAAACGAATTCTATAAGAATGATAAGATATATTCCGAAATTTATAATTTCAATCTTTCAAACGGCAGTGCATCAACCTATGTTTCAAACAACACCAGACTTCTTGATATGAACGGTGCTTTCAGAAACGACTGGACTATGCTCACCGATGATTTTGTTGAAAATCTCGGCGATGCAAAATATTTTATTTCTTCAAGATACTACACGGGTGCGGAAAGAGGCGAGAGAGCAGATATAATGGTGCTTTCCGATGCCTACAGACCCAAGGTTGCAGTTGAAGATATTCTCGGCTTGTGGTTTGTTAACGATGCAAACGGAATGCATTATCTCAAAAAGACCGCAAACGGCTTCAAGAATGTTGTTAACGTAAATTCAAACGAAACCGTTCTTGCCGAATTTGAGGGCGATTATTTTGCCGATTATCTTCAGTCGGGCAAGTGGCTCATAAACAAAAAGAGCCTTGCATTGACCGACCTTCTGACCGGTGCAACCAAGACTCTTAAAGATATTAACATTTCTTCTGCCGACAGCTTTTCGGTAAGCCCCGACGGCAATAAGCTTGTTTTTGCTTCAAACGGTGAAACCAACGCAAACGGAACACCCGTTCAGCAGCTTGTTTATTGCACAGCCGACGGCTCAAAGGCACCCGAAACATACGCAGAGCCTATGCTCTTCGCAGAAAGCTGCGATTTTGTATGGGTTGGCAATGACGGTGCAATGAGCGTTCGACCTCTTAAGGCAGACGGCTCCGTTGCAGGCTCGTTGATTTATTTCTATTAAACATTTTCCGAGTTAAGATTAACGCAGATTGATTCACGCTCGGTTTTAAGCTGAGTATATCTGACACCTGCGGCGTCAAACATTCTTTTTGATGCACGAACGCCAACGGTGTCGGCATATTTATCCGAAAGATAAATAACCTCTTTTATGCCGCTTTGAATAATTGCCTTTGCACATTCGTTGCAGGGGAAAAGAGCAACATAGATTTTGCAGCCCTCAAGGCTTGAGCCGCCGTTGTTGAGAATGGCGTTAAGCTCTGCGTGGCACACATAGGGATATTTGGTTTCGTATTCGTCGCCGCTTCTGTCCCAGGGGAAGCAGTCATCGCTGCAGCCGAGGGGGAAGCCGTTATAGCCAACCGACATAATCTTGTTGCGGTTGTTAACGATGCAGGCACCAACCTGTGTGCTGGGGTCCTTGCTGCGGCGGGCAGAGAGCATTGCGATGCCCATAAAATATTCATCCCAGGTGATATAATCTTCTCTTTTAGGCATAAAAGACAACTCCTTTTCAAGACTTCATATTTCAATATTAGCATAACGGAAAAAATATTACAACATTTTTTTAATTCGGAATTCGTAATGCGTAATTCGGAATTAGTGGCGGGCTCCGCCCGTACCCGTTATATCTTTTAAAAAGTAAATCCGAATATCAGTCTTCTGTTTTGAAGTGGTTTGTTATCAGCTTTTGCGGAGCAATATATAATTAGCGTCGCAGACCCTTCATTACGAATTACGCATTCCTAATTACGAATTGGAAAAGCAAAATAATTCTCAATCCGAAAAAATTCAGTAATATAAAAATTAGTTTATTTAAAAATATAAAAAACATCTCGAGGTGAAAAAATGGGATTTTTAACAAAAATTTTTGGCGATTATTCCACCAAAGAAGTAAAAAGAGTGCGTCCCCTTTGCGATAAGGTGCTTGCTCTTGAAGAGAGCTTTGCGAAGCTCACCGATGAACAGCTTCAGGCAAAAACTCCCGAATTCAAGGAAAGACTTGCAAACGGCGAAACACTTGACGATATTCTTCCCGAGGCTTTTGCTGCCTGCCGTGAGGCATCGTGGCGAGTTATCGGTCTTAAGCATTTCCCCGTTCAGATTATCGGCGGCATCATTCTGCATCAGGGCAGAATTTCCGAGATGAGAACAGGTGAAGGCAAAACACTTGTGGCAACCCTCCCCGCTTATCTTAACGCACTTTCGGGCGACGGTGTTCATATTGTTACCGTTAACGATTATCTTGCACGCCGTGACAGCGAATGGATGGGCAAGGTTTACCGTTTTATGGGTCTTACCGTTGGCCTTATCATTCACGAAAAAGAGAATCCCGAGAGAAAAGAAGCCTATGCAGCCGATATTACCTACGGCACAAATAACGAGATGGGCTTTGACTATCTTCGTGACAATATGGTTGTTTATAAAGAGCATAAGGTGCAGAGAGGCCATAACTTTGCTATCGTTGACGAGGTTGACTCAATCCTTATCGACGAGGCAAGAACTCCCCTTATCATTTCGGGCAGAGGCGAAAAATCAACCGACCTTTATAAAATGGCAAACCGCTTTGCTCTTTCGCTTAAATGCACAAAAATCAAGGAAGTAAATTCCAAAGAAAATGTTGAGGATTTGGTTGATGACGATTGTGATTTCGTTGTTGACGAAAAGGCAAAAACCGCAACCCTTACCAAAAACGGCGTTGCAAAGGCAGAAAAGTTTTTCAATCTTGAAAATCTTATGGATGCCGAAAATATGACAATTCAGCATCATATCAATCAGGCTATCAAGGCTATCGGCGTTATGAAGCGAGATGTTGACTATGTTGTTAAAGATAATCAGGTGCTTATCGTTGATGAATTCACGGGCAGAATTATGCTCGGCAGAAGATATAACGAGGGTCTGCACCAGGCTATCGAAGCAAAAGAAAACGTTAATGTTGAGCACGAGAGCAAAACTCTTGCAACAATCACATTCCAGAATTATTTCCGCCTTTATAAAAAGCTTTCGGGTATGACGGGTACTGCGATGACGGAGAGCGATGAATTCAATCAGATTTACGGTCTTGACGTTATCGAAATCCCCACCAACAAGCCTATGATAAGAAACGATATGCCCGATGTTGTTTATAAAACAGAGCTTGCAAAATACGAGGCGGTTATCGAAACAATCGCAGAGTGCCACAAGAAGGGTCAGCCCGTGCTTGTGGGTACGGTTTCAATCGAAAAATCCGAGCTTCTGAGTGCAATGCTCAAGAGAAGAGGCATCAAGCACGAGGTTCTCAACGCAAAGCACCACGAGAAGGAAGCCGAAATCGTTGCTCAGGCGGGCAAAGAATATGCCGTTACAATCGCAACGAATATGGCAGGCCGTGGTACCGATATAAAGCTTGGCGGTAATGCCGAGTATCTTGCAAAATCCGAGCTTCGCAGAATGGGCTGCTCAGAGGAGCTTATCGCCGAGGCAACGGGCTTTGCCGAAACAGATAATCAGGAAATCCTTGATGCAAGAGCAAATTATACTGCTCTTGAAAAGAAATATGACGAAATAATTGCTCCCGAAGCACAGAGAGTAAGGGATGCGGGCGGTCTTTTCATAATCGGTACGGAGCGTCACGAATCAAGACGAATCGATAATCAGCTCCGAGGCCGTGCGGGCCGTCAGGGCGACCCCGGTGCAAGCCGCTTCTTCCTTTCGCTTCAGGATGACCTTATGCGTCTTTTCGGCGGCGAGAGAATAACGAGCGTTATGAACACTCTCAAAACTCCCGAGGATATGCCCATTGAAGCAAAGATGATAACCAACACAATCGAGAATGCCCAGAAGAGAATTGAGGGCAGAAACTTCGGTATCAGAAAGAGCGTTCTTCAGTATGACGATGTTATGAACCGTCAGAGAGAGCTCATTTATAAACAGCGTAACCAGGTGCTTGAGGGTGAGGAGCTTCGCCCCGTTATTATGAGAATGATTGAAAACAGCATCAATGAGGCTGTTGATATGTTCTGCTCGGGTCAGGCTTCAAAGAAGGATTGGAATATTGAGGGTCTTAAAGAAAAGTTCAAGAGCTGGGGTCTTGTTAAGGAAGACGATTTCGGTGAGGTTGCCGATAAGGAAGAGCTCAAGGAAATTCTTTTTGACAGAGCAATAACCGTTTATGAAGCCCGTGAGCAGCTTTTCGGCACCGACGAAAAGGGCGTTCCCGTTATGAGAGAGCTTGAAAAAATGATTCTTCTTCGCAATGTTGACTCCAAGTGGATGGACCACATCGACGCTATGGACCAGCTTCGCAGAGGAATAGGTCTTCGTGCCTATGCACAGACCGACCCCGTTGTTGCTTACAGACAGGTTGGCTCCGATATGTTTGACGGAATGAATGAAGAAATCCGTGAGCAGACCGCAAGGCAGATGCTCACAGTTATGATAAGAAGTCAGGAAGAAACAAAGCGTGAGCAGACTGCAAAAATAACGGGTGCTTCGGGTGCATCGGACGGCACGGATAAAAAACAGCCCGTCAGAAAGAAAGAAAAAACAAAGCCCAATGACCCGTGCCCCTGCGGCAGCGGCAAAAAATATAAGAACTGCTGCGGAAATGTGAGAAACTAATTCGTAATTAGGAATGCGTAATTCTTAATTAAAGGATAGGCTCCGCCTATGACCGATTTATTATGAAATAACAAGGTTCTCTAACACGGAAGTGTTAGAGGTTCTTATATAATGGGTACGGGCGAAGCCCGTCCTTCATTACGCATTAAGAATTACGAATTACGAATTTATAATATTAAGGTATCAAATTAATGGAAAAGATAACTGCACGCACAAACGAAAAAATCAAATATGCAGTAAAGCTCGGCGAAAGCCCGTCTTTCCGCCGCAAAAACGGTGAATTCATTCTCGAGGGGGCAAGGCTTTGCTCCGATGCGGCAAAAACGGGAATTGAAATACGCTCGGCTTTTATAACATCAAAGGCTTTTTCAAAATATGAGGTCTACATAGGTGAAATATCCGCAGGCGGCTGCATATGCTATGAAATAAGCGAGGATGTTGCAAAAAAGCTTTCAGATACCGAAAGCTCCCAGGGAGTTTTCTGCATCTGTGCCATTCCCGAAAGAAGCAAAAACGGAATTGAAGCGGGGGGCAGGTATCTTGCCCTTGAAAATCTGCAGGACCCGTCAAATCTCGGTGCGGTGTGCAGAAGCGTTGAGGCTCTGGGGCTTGACGGTCTTATCGTCAGCGGCGGCTGCGATATTTATAACCCCAAGGCAATGCGTGCATCAATGGGCTCTTTGCTCAGGCTCAACATCATCGAAGAGCCGAGCCTTGAAGAGCTGATAAAAAAAGCAAACGAAAACGGAATGCTCACCCTTGCCTCTGTGCCCAGAAGCACGGCAACCGATATAAGAAAGGTTGAAATGAAGGGCGGAGTTATCTGCTGCGTGGGCAATGAGGGCAACGGTCTTTCGCAGGCGGTTATTGATGCCTGCAGAATGCAAACGGTTATACCGATGCAGGGCAGAGCAGAATCCTTCAATGCTTCGGCGGCGGCGGCAATTCTTGCCTGGGAGTTGATAAGATGAGCGATATAAAATACTGGGTCTGGTATTCGCTTATAGCGGGTGTGGCAACCAGAAATGACGATATTTTAACTGCCTTCCCCGACCCTGAGAAATTATATAAAGCAGGAGAAAACGAAATAGTAAGCTCGGGCGGTGTAAGTGCGGCAAGGCTTAAAAGAATTCTTTCAACGCCTATTGAAAAAGCCGAAGAGATAGTTGAAACCTGCAAAAGAAACGGCTGGCATATTATTACGCCCGAGAGTGCGGATTATCCCGATGACCTTCGCAGGCTGATTGATATGCCGATAGTGCTCTATGTTGACGGCGATTTATCGTGTGTCAACAAAGGAATTGCAATCGGAGTTGTGGGCACAAGAAAGCCGGGCAGCGAAAGCATTGCAATAGCAACAAAAATTTCCGCACAGGCTGCGGCGGCAGGTGCCGTTATAGTCAGCGGCGGTGCACTCGGAATAGACAGTGCGGCACACGAGGGAGCCTTGCTCGCAAAAGGAAAAACCGTTTGCGTGCTCGGCTGCGGTCTCGGCACGGATTATCTTCGTGAAAACGAACCCCTACGCCGTGAGATAAGCAAAAGCGGTGCGGTTGTAACTGAATATGCACCAATGGCAAGAGCTTCAATTTATTCGTTCCCTGCAAGAAACCGCATTATTTCGGGTATGAGCAAAGGCGTTCTTGTTGTTGAAGCGGGCGAAAAAAGCGGCTCGCTCATAACTGCAAGGCGTGCCGCAGAGCAGGGAAAAGAGGTTTATGCAATTCCCGGCAGCGTTCTGAGCACCGCATATACAGGTGCAAATAAGCTTATAACTGACGGAGCAAGAGCAGTTGCGGATGCAGAAGATATTCTTAAACCCTATTCGGTTATGTATCCCGATATAATAAATCTGAAAAAGATTGAAGAAATATCCGAAAAATTCAGGCTTCCCGAGGCGGCAGAACCGAAGGAAGTGAAAAAATCCGGGCCTCCCAAAGAGAAAAAAGAGCTTGCGGGAGATTACGGAAAAAACATTGAAACGGTTTATGCTCTTTTCGGCAGCGAACCGCTTCATCCCGATGAAATCAGCCTTATAAGCGGAATGCCGCTTTCAGAGGTTATCTCGGCTCTTTTTAAACTTGAGCTTGAGGGCTATATAAAGCAAACAGACGGAAAAAACTACGTTTTGAAATAATAAACTGACAGGAGAAAAAACAAAATGTCCAAGCTTGTAATCGTTGAGTCCCCCGCAAAAGCAAATACCATTAAAAAATATCTCGGAAAAGATTATGAAGTTGTTGCATCAAAGGGTCATATCAGAGATTTGCCCGCAGCAAAGCTCAGCGTTGATGTTAAGAACAACTTTGCACCCAAATATGCACTCATCAAGGGAAAGGAAAAGCTTGTCAAGGAGCTTAAGGAAATGGTTGACGGCAGCGAAGCAGTTTATCTCGCAGCCGACCCCGACCGTGAGGGAGAGGCAATTTCGTGGCACCTTGCAACCGTTCTCGGCCTTGATTTGAAAAAGCAGAACCGAGTAACCTTTAATGAAATCACAAAAACGGGTATTGAAAACGGAATGTCAAACCCCAAGCAGGTCAATATGGATCTTGTTAATGCACAGCAGGCAAGAAGAATTCTTGACCGCCTTGTGGGCTACCGTTTAAGCCCCTTTGTTTCGCAGAAAATCAGA
Source organism: uncultured Clostridia bacterium (assembly GCA_937880805.1). Classification (GTDB taxonomy): domain Bacteria; phylum Bacillota; class Clostridia; order Oscillospirales; family Acutalibacteraceae; genus CAG-177. The sequence goes on along the minus strand of CALGRR010000003.1, from coordinate 12,184 downwards.
AGAGGTCTTTCGGCGGGCAGAGTTCAGAGTGTTGCGGTAAGACTCATTGTTGACCGTGAAAACGAAATCAACGCATTCGTTCCCGAGGAATATTGGGTAATTGATGCAAAGCTTGCAAATTCGCAGAGAAGAACCTTTACAGCAACTCTCTATGCGGATGAAAACGGCAAAATCAAAATCACAAACGGTGAGCAGGCACAGAGCTATCTTGACCGCCTCAACGGTGCGGAATATGAGGTTAAAACCGTTAAGAAGGGCACAAGAAAAAAGAATCCTGCTCCCCCCTTCATCACTTCAACACTTCAGCAGGAGGCTTCAAGAAAGCTCGGTTTCCAGGCGGAAAGAACAATGCGTGCCGCCCAGGAGCTTTATGAAGGCGTTAATGTTAAAGATATAGGCACAACGGGTCTTATCACTTATATGAGAACCGATTCACTCCGTATTTCAGAGGAAGCAAGAGCCTCCGCATCGGATTTTATAGCAAAAACCTACGGCAAAGAATATTTGCCCGAAAAGCCCGTATATTATAAATCGAGAGCCAATGCACAGGACGGTCACGAAGCAATCAGACCTTCAACACCGTCAATTACTCCCGCAATGGTAAAGGGCAGCCTCACAAGCGACCAGTATAAGCTCTATAATCTTATCTGGATGCGTTTTATGGCAAGCCTTATGGCAAGCTGCGTTCAGAATACAGTTAAGGCAGAAATCGTTGCGGCAAAGGCGGGCAACGAAAATGAATACTGCATCTTCACCGCAGCGGGCTATTCAATCAAGTTTGACGGCTTCACCAGACTTTATGACCTTCCCGAGGAGGAAGCAGAAAAGGGCGTTCTGCCCGAAATCAAGTCGGGCGAGGCACTCAAGCTCCGTGAGCTTTCGTCAAATCAGCATTTCACCCAGCCTCCCGCACGCTACACCGAAGCTTCGCTTATCAAAGAGCTAGAAGAAAACGGTGTTGGCAGACCCAGCACATATGCAACAATTCTTTCAACCATCATCAAGAGAGGCTATGTGCAGAGAAAGGCAAAGCAGCTTGTGCCCACCGAGCTCGGCGGTGCAACAACAAGCCTTCTTAAGGATAAATTCCCCAAAATCGTAAACACCAAGTTTACCGCACAGATGGAAACAACCCTTGATAAGGTTGGCTGCGGCGAAGCCGATTATGTTGCAATGCTTGATGAATTCTATACCGACCTTGAAAAGAATCTTGATAAAGCAAAGGCAGAAATGAAGAATGTCAAGATTCAGCTTGAAGAGGATACAACCGATATTCCCTGCGATAAGTGCGGCAGAATGATGGTTATAAAGACGGGCAGATACGGCAGATTCCTTGCCTGCCCCGGTTATCCCGAATGCAAAAACGCAAAGCCGCTTATTGTTAACACGGGTGCAAAATGCCCCGAATGCGGCAGCGAGATAATCGAAAGAAAATCAAAGAAGGGTCACGTTTTCTATGGCTGCGGCAACTGGCCCAAGTGTAACTTTATGAGCTGGGATGCTCCCGCAGGTCAGGATTGCCCCGAATGCGGAAAGGCACTCTTTAAGAAGAAAACGGGCAAGCTTGTTTGTATGGCAAAGGGCTGCGGCTATGAAAAGGCTGCCCCCAGAAGGAAAAAAGGCGATGAATAAGGTCAGGGTTATCGGCGGCGGCTTCGCAGGAGTTGAAGCAGCGTGGCAGCTTGCAAACAGAGGCATTGAGGTTGAGCTTTATGAGATGAAGCCCGTCAGGTTTTCTCCCGCCCATTCGGGCGAGGGTCTTGCGGAGCTTGTGTGCTCAAATTCCTTCAAGGCAATGCGTCTTGGCTGTGCGGCGGGTATGCTCAAGGCGGAAATGGAGCTTCTGGGCTCTCTGTGTGTGGAGAGTGCAAAGGCAACCGCTGTGCCCGCAGGCGGAGCACTTGCCGTTGACAGAGATAAATTTTCGGCTCTGGTAACCGAAAAAATTCTTTCCCGAAAAGAAATAACGCTTATCAGAGAAGAGGTTACCGAAATACCCGAGGGCGTTGCAGTCATTGCGGCGGGACCTCTTGCTTCGGAAGCACTTTCCGAAAAAATATCCGCACTCTGCGGCGGAAATTTAAGCTTTTTTGATGCGGCGGCACCCATTGTTACTGCGGAAAGCATTGACCTTGAGAATGCCTTTATGCAGTCAAGATATGACAGAGGCGAGCCCGACGATTATATCAACTGCCCTATGAATAAAGAAGAATATGAAGCATTTTATGAGGCACTTATAAATGCAGAAAGTGCACCGACCCACGAATTTGATAAACGAAAAGGTGTTTATGAGGGCTGTATGCCCATTGAGGTTATGGCGTCAAGAGGGCACGACACTATCCGTTTCGGACCTATGAAGCCTGCGGGTCTTGTTAATCCGAAAACAGGTCACCGCCCCTGGGCAAATCTTCAGCTTCGCAAAGAAAACACGGCAGGCACAATGTATAATCTTGTGGGCTTTCAGACAAACCTTAAATTCGGCGAGCAGAAAAGAGTTTTTTCAATGATTCCTGCCCTCAGAAATGCGGAATTTGTGCGTTACGGTGTTATGCACCGCAACACCTTTATTGATTCGCCCCGTCTGCTCGGCAGCGATTTCGGCTTCAAAGCAAAGGAAGGCTTGTATTTCGCAGGTCAGATAACGGGTGTTGAGGGCTATATGGAATCTGCCTCGGCGGGAATTCTTGCGGGTATCAATGCCGCAAACAGAATTCTCGGCAAGGAGCCGTTTCTGCCCTCGGAATTAACGATGACGGGTGCACTTGCACGCTATATCAGCGATGAAAATATAAAGAATTTTCAGCCTATGGGTGCAAGCTTCGGTCTTTTGCCGCCTCTTGATGTGAAAATCAGAGATAAAAAGCAAAGATATGAGGCTCTTGCCGAAAGAGGTCTGAATGAACTGAAAAAACAGCTTGAAGAGAAATAAAATCATATTTACGGAGGAATAATTATGATCCTTGATAAATTGATTGAATTAATTTGTGAAGAACTCGGAATTGACGGCGTTGACGAAGCAACTGCTCTCGGCAGCCTTGTTGAGGATGAATTTGAGCTCGGCGAGCTTCTCCGTGCGGTTGAAGACGGGTTTGAAGTTGAAATCGGTGATGTTGATGATATTACCGTTGGTGAGCTTGCCGATCTGATTGCAAGCGAATCTTGAAAGGACGAAAGATTTTATGGAAGAAAAACTGGAGACGCTGCAGAGAAATCTGGGCTATGAGTTCAAGGATATTTCTCTGCTGAAAACCGCACTCACGCACTCCTCTTATGCAAATGAGCAGGGCGGCGGCACCGTCTGCAACGAGAGGCTGGAGTTTCTGGGCGATTCCATTCTCGGCTTTGTTTCGGCAAAATATTTTTATGAGAATTATGATTTGCCCGAGGGTGAGCTCACAAAGCACAGGGCGGCAAGAGTTTGCGAAACGGCTCTCTGCGTTTTTGCAAAGGAGCTTGAAATAGGCCCGGCACTTTATCTGGGCAAGGGCGAAAAGAGAATGAAGGGCGATGAAAGGCCCTCGATTCTTGCCGATGCTTTTGAAGCCGTGCTGGCGGCGGTTTATCTTGACGGCGGTCTTGAAGAGGCAAGAAAGCTTGCTCTTCGTTTCGTTGCAAGACACGATGAGCTTGAAAAAGAAAAAGACTGCAAAACAATGCTTCAGGAGATTATTCAGCGTAACCGTGAGGAGCATATTGAATATGTGCTGATTGATTCTTCGGGCCCCGACCACGCAAAAACCTTTACCGTTGAGGTTCATCTCAACAGCAATGTTATCGGCACGGGCACGGGCAGAAGCAAGAAGCTTGCAGAGCAGCAGGCGGCAAAGGAAGCCCTTGCTCTTATGGGAATAAAATGAAACATATCAACATAGCACTTTTTGTTGTGCATAAGGGATGCCCGCATATGTGCTCATTCTGCAACCAGAGGAGCATATCGGGCAGTCAGAAGGATATTACGGCAAAGGATGTTCACGAGGCGGCTCAGACCGCAATGGCATCGCTTTCTGCAAACGAGGCGGCGGGCGGCGAAATAGCGTTTTTCGGCGGCAGCTTCACGATGATAGAAAGAGAATATATGCTCTCTCTTCTTGAAGCGGCTTATGAATATGTTGAAAAAGGCATATTCAAGGGAATACGCATTTCAACAAGACCCGACGGTATTGACCGTGAAATCTGCGGAATTTTAAAAAGCTACGGTGTTACGGCGGTTGAGCTCGGAGCACAGAGCCTTGATGATAAGGTTTTGCAGCTTAACGAAAGAGGGCACACCGCAAAGCAGGTTGAGGATGCCTGCGTGATGCTTAAGGAATTCGGGTTTGAGCTCGGCTTGCAGATGATGACGGGGCTTTACGGCTCCGAGGATGCCGACAGCATTGAAACCGCAGAAAAAATAATCCGTCTTGCTCCCCGAACGGTAAGAATTTACCCCACCGTTGTTATTGAGGGAACAAAGCTCTGCAGTCTTATGAAAAACGGCAGCTTTGAACCCAAGGGCATTGAAGAAACGGTTGAGCTTTGTTCAAAGCTTATTCCGATGTTTGAAAATGCGGGAATAAAGGTGATAAGGGTAGGTCTGCATTCGGGCGGCTCAGTTGAAGAGGGCTATGCGGGCGGAGCCTATCATCCGGCACTCCGTGAGCTTTGCGAGGGCAGAATTTATTATAATGCTGTGCTCGGAGAGCTTGAAAAACGAGGCAGGGGCAATTATGTTATTGCCGTTGCCGAGAAAGAAATATCCAAAATGACAGGTCAGAAAAAACAAAATCTCATAAAGCTTGCAGAAGCGGGCTATAACTGCAGAGTTGTCGGCAAAGACGGTCTGCAGAAGGGTGAGATTGAGATAGAGGTAATCAAATGATATTAAAAGCACTTGAAATGCAGGGATTTAAGTCTTTCCCCGATAAAACCGTGCTGGATTTCGGCAGGGGCATAACCGCCGTTGTGGGTCCCAACGGTTCGGGAAAGAGCAATATCTCCGATGCGGTTCGCTGGGTATTGGGTGAGCAATCCACCAAAACTCTGCGAGGCTCAAAAATGGAGGATGTTATTTTCGGCGGCACAAGCCAGAGAAAGGCTCTGGGTTATGCCGAGGTAACCTTGCGTCTTGATAATGCCGACAGAGGTCTTAACAGCGATAAGGATGATGTTGCAGTTACCCGCCGCTATTACCGTTCGGGTGAAAGCGAATATCAGATTAACGGCGAAACCTGCCGTCTGAGGGATATTCACGAGCTGTTTATGGATACGGGTCTCGGCAGAGACGGTTATTCTATGGTTGGTCAGGGCAGAATTGCCGACCTTGTTTCGGCACGTTCAACGCAGAGAAGAGATATGCTTGAAGAGGCGGCGGGAATTTCGCATTTCCGTTACCGCAGAGCAGATGCAAACAGAAAGCTTGACCAGGCGGAAGAAAATCTTGTTCGTTTAAGAGATATTCTTTCCGAGCTTGAATCGAGAATAGGACCCTTGAAGATACAGAGCGAAAAGGCACAGAAATTCCTTGCTCTTTCCGATGAGAAAAAGACCCTTGAAATCGCTCTTTGGCTTCATACGATTGAAAAATCAAAGAACGGACTCCGTGAGCAGGAGCATAAGCTTTCAGTTGCTTCTTCGCAGTATGACCAAACGGAAAATGAGCTTGTTGAGCTTATTTCGCAGATGGAAGAAGCCATCAAAGAGGGTCAGGATATAACCGTTGAGATTGAAAATCTCCGCCGTTTTATTTCGGAAGGAGAAGAAAGTGCGGCGGTTATCGACGGAAGAATTGCCGTTGAAAAGAACACCATTGAACATAACAATCAGACCATTGAGCGACTCAGCGGCGATATGGGCGACAGCGAGAGTTCAGCCGCTGAAATCGATGAACAGATAGAAGCTGCAAGAGCTGAAATTGCAGAAAAAGAAAAGCTTGTTGAGGCTAAAAAAGAAGAGCTTGCTTCGGCACTCGAAAGCCTTAATTCTCTGCTCGGCAAAAACAGCGAAAACAGCGAAAAGGTAAGAGAAATCAACGAAAAGCTTACCGAATCCGCAATGAAGCTTGCCGATGCAAGAGTTAAAAAATCCACCGCACAGTCAACCGTTAACGAGCTCACCGCAAGAATAGCGGATATTGACCGTGTTATTGATGCAAGAGAGGATGCAATTTCTTCTCTTGAAAGCGAAAAAGCGGCGGCACAGAAGGTGCTTAACCGTCTTAAAGATGAAGCTGCGGAGCACGAAAACGCACTTGACGGTTACCGTATGATAATCGGCAGCAGAAGCGATAAGGCGGAAAAGCTTCGCAAGGAGCTTGATTCACTCAATCTTGATATTTACCAGAAGAATGCAAGAATAAAAATGCTTGATGACCTTGAGAAAAATCTTGACGGTTATGCGGGCAGCGTTCAGAAGGTTATCAAGGAATCAAAAAGAGGCTTTTTAAGAGGAATAAGGGGAACTCTTTCGCAGCTTATTTCAACCCCCGCAGAGTATGCGGTTGCAATAGAAACCGCCCTCGGTGCGGCAATTCAGAATGTTGTTGTTGATGATGAAAATGCCGCTAAAAAGGCGATTAATTATCTTAAGGATAACAGAGCAGGCAGAGCAACATTTTTGCCCCTGACTTCGGTTAAATCAAGACCGTTCACCGAAAAAGGTCTTGAAAAATGCGAGGGCTTTGTTGATATGGCAGACAAGCTCCTCGAATACGGCGGAGAATACGCCGAAATCATCGGTTCGCTGCTCGGCAGAACTGCTGTTGTTGATAATATCGATAACGGCATCGCTATGGCAAAAAAATTCTCATACAGATTTAAAATAGTTACCCTTGACGGTCAGGTGCTCAATGCGGGCGGCTCGATGACGGGCGGTTCAAGAGGCTCGGGTGCGGGCTTCTTAAGCAGAGTTACCGAAATTGAAGCTCTCAAAGAAACCGTTGCAGAGCTTGAAAAGAAGTTTGATGAAAAGAACGCAAGCCACAAGGCGGCGGCAGAAGAGCTTGCACTTATTCAGGCAGAGCTTGATGCCTCCGAGGCAGAGCTTGTAAAGGTGCAGGAAAATATAATCCGTGCCGAGAGCGATTTGAAGCTTGTTGAAGACAGATACGCTGCCGCAACGGGTCAGGTTGAAGAGCTTGAAGCCGAAAAAGAGCACGCAAAGAAGAGAATCGAAGAGTGCAATGCTGCAGATAAGCAGGCAGACGGCGAAATCGAGATTATAACAGCCGAAACAGAACGCCTTAACGGCGAGCTTTCGGGTCTTAATGAAGAAAAAGAAAATCTTGATAAGCTCCGCGAAAAATCCGATGAGGTCAGAAACGGTCTTAATCTTGAAATCGTTGCCCTCAAAAAGGAAATCGAATCGAATAACGAAACGGTTGAAAACTGCCTGCATCTTAAAGAAACATATAGTTTAAGAAACGACAGACTTATTGCCGAGATTGAAGAAATCAGGGCGAAGAACGCAGAAACCGAAAAGGCTATTGCAGAGCTTGAGGCTCAGGCGGCTCAGCTTCGCTCGGGTGCAGAAAACACCAAAGAAAAGATTGAAGCACTTGTTGAAAAGCGAACCGAATGCGAGGCAAAGAGCACCGCACTCCGCACCGCAGAGCGTGAAAAAACAAGCGAAAGAGAGAAGCTCGGCGGCGAGCTTGCAAGGCTTGAAGAACGCAGAAATTCAATGCAGAGAGAGCTTGAAACCGCACAGAACAAGCTCTATGACGAATATCAGCTCAGCCTGCGTGAGGCGGCGGAGCTCGGCATTGTGCTTGACGATATTCCCAAGGCACAGAGAACCCTGCACGAGCTTAAAAACAAAATCCGTGCTCTGGGCAATGTAAATGTCGGTGCCGTTGAGGAATATAAAGAGGTTTCCGAAAGATTTGAATATATGAGCACCCAGATAGGGGATATAGAAAAATCAAAAACGGAGCTCATCAAGCTTATTGAAGAGCTTACGGGTAAAATGGCGGAACGCTTCCGTGAGCAGTTCAGAAGAATAAACAATAATTTCGGCGAAACCTTCAGAGATTTGTTTGACGGCGGCAAGGCGGAGCTTGTGCTCGATGACCCGCAGGATGTTCTTGAATGCAACATCAATATCAGGGTTCAGCCCCCCGGAAAGAATGTTCAGAATATCGACCTGCTTTCGGGCGGTGAAAAGGGTCTTGCGGCTATTGCACTTCTTTTTGCAATTCTCAAGGTTACGCCCGCACCGTTCTGTATCTTCGACGAGGTTGAGGCGGCACTTGACGATGTTAACGTTTCACGCTACGCTTCATATGTAAGAAATATGACGGGCAACACCCAGTTCATTCTTATTACTCACAGACGAGGCACAATGGAAGAGGCGGATATGCTCTACGGCGTAACAATGCAGGAAGAGGGCGTTTCAAAGCTTCTTGAACTCAAAACGGCAGAAATGGCGAAAAAGCTCGGTCTGGAGTAATATACAATGTTACATTTATGGCTGAATTATCTCGGTTTAGCATCTTGATTAAAGATTTTTCTTATGATATAATAAAGTGTAAATAATTTCTAAGCGGAGAAACCGCTTAAAAAGGGAGGATATAAAATGTCAAACCACGGTATTATCAATTACCCCGATGCGAAAGCTGTTCAGAAGCAGCTTGATGAGCTTATCAAAAAGCCCATCTATTCCATCAGTCCCGAGGCTCTTAAAAACTACGAAACAGAATATTTTGATAAGAAGTGTGCAAAGTCAAAGGCAATGATTGAAGAAGCAAAAACAATCATCCCCGGCGGCGTTCAGCACAACCTTGCCTTCAACTATCCGTTCCCCCTTGTTTTCACAAAGGCAGAGGGTGCATATCTTTATGATATTGACGGCAACAAATATTATGACTTCCTTCAGGCAGGCGGCCCCACAGTTCTCGGAAGCAATCCTCCCGCAGTTCGCGAGAAGGTAATTGAGCTTCTTAATGATTGCGGCCCCTCAACCGGTCTTTTCCACGAATATGAATATAAACTCGGCAAGAAGATTGCAGAGCTTATTCCCAATGTTGATATGTTCCGTATGCTCGGTTCAGGCACCGAGGCTTGTATGACAGCTATCCGTGTTGCACGTCTTGCAACCGGTAAGAAAAAGATTCTTAAAATGGGCGGTGCATACCACGGCTGGTCAGATCAGCTCGGCTACGGTATCCGTGTTCCCGGCTCAAAGTTCACTCAGGCAACGGGTGTTCCTCTCTTCTGCTTCAGAGATACAGAAGAATTCTTCCCCGGCGACCTCAATGACCTTGAAAGAAAGCTCAAGGCAAACAGACTCAAGGGCGGCACAGCAGCAGTTATGCTTGAGCCCGTTGGCCCCGAAAGCGGCACAAGACCCGTTGATAAGAACTTCTGCAAGGGTGTTGAGCAGCTTTGCCGTAAATACGGCGCACTCCTTATCTTCGATGAGGTTGTTACAGCTTTCCGCGTAAGTATGAGCGGTGCTCAGGGCTACTTCGGTTGTTCACCCGACCTCACCGTATTCGGTAAGGTTATGGCAGGCGGTTACCCCGGTGCAGGCGGCCTCGGCGGTAAGAAGGAATATATGAAGTATCTCGGTGCAGGTCTTGACGATACCGGCAAGAAGATTAAGAAGGCATTCTGCGGCGGCACAATGTCAGCTAACCCCCTCAGCTGTGTTGCAGGTTACACAATGCTTGAAGAAATGGAAAAAGCAGATGCTTGCTACAAGGCAGCTCTTATGGGTGACAGACTCACAGCAGGTCTTCAGGAAATCATCAAGAAGAGAAATCTTCCCTTCGTTGCATTCAACCAGGGCTCAATCTGCCATCTTGAAACAGTAGGTACCCTTAACTTCTCAATCAACTGGAAGAAGCCCTGGACAATTCCTTCAGTTCTCGATGCAACATCGGCACGCAAGAAGGAAATGACTCATATGGGTGCTGCTTATATGGCAGAAGGCCTTGTAACTCTTGCAGGCAGCCGTCTTTACACAAGCGCTGCATACACAGAGGAAATGATTGACGATGCAGTTGCAAGATTCGACAGAGTATTTGAGAACATCGTTTGCTTAGAGAAATAATTAATCACTATCCGAAAAGGAAGATAACTATGGATGTTTTAACTGCTAAAAAGCTTGTTATTGAAGCAGGCGAAAGACTTGTTGAAAGAGGTCTTATTGCAAGAACTTGGGGCAATGTAAGCTGCCGTGTTGATGATAAGACTTTTGTTATAACTCCCAGCGGCAAGCCTTATATCGGACTCACTCCCGATGATATTGTTGAGGTTGCAACCGAAACTCTCGAATGGGGCGGCAATGTGAAGCCCTCTTCTGAAAAGGGAATTCACGCCGAGGTTTATAAGCAGTTTCCCGATGCAGGCTTTGTTATCCACACTCATCAGAAGGTTGCTTCTGTTATAAGTGCGGTTTCTGGCGGCATCGAGAAGGTAACGGGAGATGCAGCAAGCCTTATAGGTGAGAGAATCTATCTCGGCTCCTACGGTCTGCCCGGCACAAAGAAGCTTCGCAAGGGCGTAACAAACGCTCTCAAGCTCAGCAATTCAAAGGCTGTTATTATGGCTCACCACGGTGCACTCTGCTTCGGCAAAGACAGCGAAGAGGCTTTTCAGGTTGCAAATTCGCTTGAAAAGGTCTGCACAGACTATATTCTCGATAATGCAAAAGCAAAGCTTGGTTTAAAAGCAGACAATTTAAACAACTTCTGTTCAGAAATTGTTAATAAGCTCACAAAATCTGAAAAAACAGTTGAAATTGATAATTCTTTGCTGTATAATAGCACTTGCAACAGAGAGAGTGGCGAAATTGTTTTCACAAACAAGGCAGACGGCTCCGAGTTTTCAATGGAGCTCAACGGTGCGGCATCCGCTATCGGCGAGCTTGCAAAGGTTACTGTTGCACACAAAGATATTTATGAAGCCAATCCCAAATTCAATAATATAATTCATAACACTTCAAGCGAGGTTGTTGCCGTTTCAAGACTTGGCAAAACAATGAAGCCTCTGATTGATGACTTTGCTCAGATTTGCGGCCCCACCGTAAAATGTGCAAAGGCTCCCGAATATGCCGCGAAGAAGATAAAAGGCAAAAATGCCGTTCTTATCAAGGATATGGGTGCTCTTTGCTGCGGTGCCAACGAGGGCGATGCCCAGGCGGTTGATATGATTATGAGCAAAAGCGGCCTCACCCTTCTCGGTTCAAAGGCAATCGGAAAGGCGAAGGCAATCAATCCCGCAGAAGCCTGGTTAATGAGAATAGTTTATAATCTCAAATATTCCAAGCAGGCGGAAAAATAATTAATTTAAACCACTACCATCTTTTGTCCCCCCCCGTTTTATACGAGAAAAATCCGAGGCTTTTCCGCCTCGGTTTTTTCTTTAAAAAGGAGATTATTATGCGTAACGATGATGTTTATTTGCAGCTTTATTTAATCCGCCACGCAGAGAGTATGGGCAATATTGAAACGGACGAAGAATTTGACCAAACAAATCCGCCCCTGACAGACCACGGAAAAAAGCAGGCAGAGGCTCTGGGCAGACGGTTTGAGGAGCAAAAGCCCGATGTTGTTTATGCGAGTCCGCTTATTCGTGCAAGGCAGACTGCGAAGGCTCTGAACACGGAAATTCTGCTTCTGAATGAGATTACGGAAAAGGATGTTTCCGTTGATGCAGAAGGCTTTTCGGTTATTCCTGAGAGCGATGAGGAGTGTGCCGAAAGAGCAGAAAAAATAATAAATATGCTCAAAGAAACGCATTCGGGCAAGAGCGTTGCCCTTGTTACTCACGGTGTGTTTATTCAGTTTCTCATCCGTGCCGCACTCGGCGTTGAGGGAGTTAATTTCAGCGTATATAATGCCTCTGTCACAAAAATAAATTTCAGGCATTTGCCGAGCTTCAATAAGCTTGCACTCCAGAACGATATATCCCATTTGCTGCCGACAGACGGTGACAGACTTTTTTGGATGTAAGGAATGAGGATTAATCTGCTATTGATTTTCGGCAGTCTGTGTGGTAAAATTAAATTTATGAGAAAAGAAATGATTAAAAAAATAAGATGTGCAGTGCTTTGTGCATTGCTTACGCTTTCACTCTGCAGCTGCAGCGTGAAAGAGCCCGAGCCCGTAACCGAGCCCCCCGAAACAACCTCAAATGTTGTGAAAGTAACCTTTCCCGAGGGCACGGCAATAAGCCAGGCGGCGATGCTGCTTGAAGAAAACGGA
>CALGRR010000002.1 GCA_937880805.1 uncultured Clostridia bacterium | reverse complement strand
GGATTTGCGAGTATTTTAACGAAGAAGTGGCGAAAATTATCCGACAAAAAACACGGTTCGGATTATGTTCGTCATGCTAAGGTAATGTTTACCGTTTTGTAACCTTTTATTAATTGCTTTTTTGCTTATATAATGGTATACTGTTCTTATCAATTTCACATAGGAGATTCAGATGAACACCGAAAAAAAGCTTTCATTTGCAGATAAGCTGCGGATTTTTATTGAAGATGCCGAGCTGCCTCAGGCTCTGCTTCTGCGTATAATAACATCCTTTTTTGCCGTATCAACTGCGGTCCGGTTCGTAATCGCAACAAAGGGACTCAATCCGACAGAAAACTGGAAGGAATATATTGCAGCCGTTCCGTTTGTTGACGTGCTTCTGATTTTTCTTTCAGTATTCATTGCATTAACGGTTATTTGTGCAATTCTCCCGAAGCATCTTCGCAAATTTGACCCGATTTCCGCAATAGTTTCCGTGGTCTGCTTTGATTTATGCCTGCTCTCGGGTGCAGATGATTTTTACCTCACGGCAGGCACAGTGCTTGTTTCTCTCATTATTATTGCATATGCGTTAAACAAGCTCCGATTTAACGAAACAAATTCAGAAAAAAGCACGGGCATTCTCTGCATTTCAACAATAATCGGCTTTGCCGTTGCGATGATAATTTTTATTTCAATCGGCACAATCTGCCATCACAGACTTTTTTATACCGGCACTCACGATTTCGGTCTGTTTGTTCAGATGTTTCATTCGCTCGCCGAGGACCTCACCGCCGTAACAAGCTGCGAAAGAGATACCTTTATGTCGCATTTTGCGATACATTCATCCTATATTTTCTATCTGCTTGTTCCGTTTTTCAAGCTTTTCCCCTATGAGGAAACTCTGCTTATCGCCCAGGCAGTGCTTGCAATGGGCGGCGTTATTCCTCTTATTCTCATTGCAAAAAAGCGTAATTTCAGTGGAGCTGCATTAATCGGAATCGGTGCGGCATATGTTTTCAGCAATGCATTGATTGCACCTTGCTTCTATGACTTTCACGAAAACGCATTTCTGCCCACGCTTCTTATGTGGACTCTTTGGGCTGTTGACACAAAGAAAACCGCCGCCTTCTATGTTTTCTCCGCTTTGGTTTGTGCCGTCAAGGAGGATGCTCCCCTTTATATAATAGCAATAGGTATGTATTTCTTTTTCGAGAATAAGGGAAGCTTCAGACGCATTCACGGAATTATCGCCTCTGTGCTCAGCGGCGGATATATGTTATTCATAACAAAATGGCTCACCGAAAACGGCGACGGAAAAATGATGACCTCATCGCGTTTCGGGCATCTTATGATTGACCCCGAGGGCGGAATAATTGATGTTGTTATAAGTGCGTTTTCAAACCCCGGTTATCTGCTCAGCCAATTATTGCAGGAAAAGACCCTTGTTTTCTTTTTGCAGGTAATGATTCCCCTGCTCTTCCTGCCGTTTTTCACAAAGAAAATTCACCGCTATCTGCTGATGATACCGTTTATTGTAATGAATCTGATTATCGGTTCAAACTACGGCTATGCGGCAAACATCGGTTTTCAGTATATCTTCGGCCCCGCAACGCTGATGATTTATATGTCACTCATCAATGCCGATGATATGACTCCGAAAATGCGAAAGAATGCAGCTATACTGTGGGGCATCGCCGCAATTCTTTTCTTTGCGGGCACTCAGGCAAACGATTCCGCATATATAAAGCAGTATAACGACAAAAAGGATTATTATATTCAATCCGAGCAGATGCTCGACAGCATTCCCGAGGATGCGGTGATTGCAGGCAATTCGCTCATAATATCGCATTTGTGTGACCGTGACGAGGTTTATATTTTTGATTATAACGATATGAATCCCGAAAAAACTCAAATCATCAACCCTCAAAGATATGATTTCATTGTTCTGTTCGTTCATTCGGATGTTTATGCCGACGCTGTTCCCCCGCTTGAAAACTTAGGCTTTACGCTATGGTCACAGCACCCCGAAAACCACATAGCGATTTATAAAAGCCCGTTATATGAATAAGAAAAAACACGGATTGTCACCCAATCCGTGTTTTTTAATTCTGTTTATCGGTTCTGTTTAACAGATAATCAACCGAAACCTTGTGAAAATCTGCAAGCTTAATCAATATTTCGGTTGGTATATCCAATTCCCCTCTTTCGTAGTTGCTGTATACCCTTTGACTGCAGGAAAGAATTTCACCCATTTGTTTTTGTGTTAAATCCTTATCTTCTCTTAAATCTCTTATTCTTTGATAAAGCATTTTTTCACCTCCGTTTATTCATATTACTTATTATACAATAGCGGAAAATACGCTATTGACTTTTAGCGTAACATCCGCTAAAATATAACTATTACTTGTATTGGAGGTTTAAAAATGTCTATTATTGAAGAGTTATATAACGGTAATATTAATCCTTCTGAAAAATTCATAAAAAAAGGCAGTGAATACGCCAATCTTACTAAACAGTTTTCAGACTGTTCAGTTAAGCTGATGAGTATATTAAACAATGAGCAAAAAGCTCTGCTTAATGAATCTTCAGATATTATGTCAAATCTATGCTATATAAACGAAAAGGAAGCATTTACGGAAGGCTTCTACATAGGTGCTAAAATGATGTTGGATATAATGGATTTCAGCAGCAAAAACTTCTCTTCATTCTGAGTTTAAAAGCTGTCAATAATTTCCTCAAAAGTAACAACACGCAAAGCCTCATCATCGCCGAAGGCAAGCCTTTTTGTGTTGTTTTCTGCTTCAATTATTCCGCCGACGGCTGCAATAATCATTATAAAAATCATCGAAGCCGCAATATAGATTCTGAATATTTTCATTATCCCTCTCCATTCACCTTATATTCATCCATCAAAGACGCAAGTGCCGCACCGAGCATTCTGCCCGAATAGCAGGCCTCCTCAAGCGTATTCGCCTCACTGCCCATCTCAATCAAAAGGCTGAAACGGGTTATATCCATATTGTATTTTCTCTGTGAAAAGAGCACGGGCCGCATCAGACCCGGGAACATATTCTCGCATTTTTTCTGAAGCTGAAGAGCAAACCGCAGATTATATTCCCAATCGGGAAAATCCTCTACCTTTCCCTCTTCGGCACCCGTTATTATCATAAGCTGTGCCGCTTTTTTTCCGCCGACGGTATTAACCGGCTTTATCTTGCTGCCGTCACTCTGCGTTATTGAATCGCGGTGAATATCCAGCACTATCTGAATTTCAGGATGCTCTTCAAGATGCTTTTCTATTGTTTTTCTTGAATTCGGATATGAGTCAGAATAATTCTTGTCGTGGATTGTTTTATCGTGAATAACAGTATACCCCGCTTTTTCGAGATAATTCGCTATTTCCGTGCCGACTCTGACAACATTTATGTTTTCATCGTTGCTTCTTGCCGTGTAGTCCTGTGCATACCATTCACGCTCAATCATCTCATAGCCCTCAGAGGTGTGACTGTGAAAGATAAGCACGGCAGGCTTTGATTTATCTATTGAAAGCTCCAATCTGTGAGAAAGCACCTCTTCAATATCAAGCGGTTTTGTATCGGTTGTGTTTTTCACCCGCACATTTTCAAAAATATGCGTTGCTCCCGCCTTCTCATAAGTAACGCTTTTTATCTCGCCGTCTTTTTTGTCATCTGCAAAAAGGGCGGTGTATTTTTTTATTATTTCAACAATATCGTTCGGCGTTCGGGTTATATCGTTACTGATTTTTATTTCAGAGGTTGTTTGTGCTGAAGTTTCATCTGTTTCTGTTTCCGAAAAATTCTCACGCACCTTGCTTTCTGCTGACTGTGCCGCAGTTTGTGCGTAAAATGCAACGGATGCACACAGCATCGGAAGCTCCTCTTTAACTCCGCTTAATGATATTGCACATATCAGCAAAAACGAAACAACAACCGTTATTATCCGGGTCTGCCTGTCTTTTGGCTTTCTGTTTTTCATCACAATGCTCCTTGAACAGTATATTCAATTAATGTATATGCACCGTTTCGCCTTTTAATGGTTACAAATTGTAACAATTAGCTCGATTTTGTAACCGTTTTGTAGCCATATTGTAATCAAAAAAGGTGGTTTTTTCTTTTTGAATGTAATATAATATGAACATAGCAAGTGAGAAAAGCAATTGTAAGTCTTAGCTGAAAGTGCAATCGGTTAAGACACCCCACCATCCTTTCATAAAAAAGTCGAAAAGGGAGCCGTTAAGGCTCCCTTCGACTTTTATATAAAACAAGGTGCTGTTTCACTAAGCGAAGAGCAAAAGGAACATATAATTAAAAGATTTAATTCAAATATAAAATATGGCTTGCAAAGGTAGAATTCCTCTGCAAGCCATTTATTATTTATTCAGTTCCTTTTTAGTGAAACAGCACCTTAAACTTTTTCAAGGCCTGCTTTTTCAAGCTTCTCATTCATCGCTCTGTGGTCGGCAAACATTGTAAGTTCAAAGATTGCAACGCCGGTGATGATGTGCCAGAGTGAATGGCCGTGAAGGTTACCGAGTGCAAAGGTGTTGATTTCGTTATCGCCCCAGATAGAGGTGATAATGAACGCAACAATGAATGTTGCAAATGTAACAATAAGAAGATTCCGTTCGGTTTTGGTAATTCTTCTGATATTAACAACAAGAAGATAAATTGCGGGAAGTGCGGTAATGAAGCAGCCAAGCTCCGCAAGCGAAAGTCCGCCGGTTTTGCCGTCCATAGGTGCTCCGCCGCCGCCGATGTAAAGCGGTCTGTCGTGAATAACAAACACTTCATAAGTAAGAACGCCGATAACCAGCAGCATCCATGCCGTTTCACAGGCAAGGAATATGTTACGCTGTTTCCTTCTTTCAAGCTGCGGATAAAATTCAACCGCAAGTGCACACACGCCCGACCACGCAACGAGCTCTGTGAGCGACATATCGATGTAGCTTGCAACAAGCTTTGTTGTGAGCACTCCCGGCTCGAATTCGCCGTAGTTTGCGGTATGCATACCAACCGATGTTACCGACATCACCATATAAATCACAATAAAAAGATACCACTGCCACTTCTTGTTTTTCTTAACAAGAAGAATGATGATTGCAAGTATTGCCGCCACCGTGTATACCCAGTTTGTCTGAACTGCGGCATACTGTGCACAATACTCTGCAAGAGTTGTTGTTCCGTCAATAACAATGTTTTTGAACGAAACCCAGTCGATGAAGTTTAACGACATTATCTTTTGCCTCCTTAAAAAGTTTACTTTAAAGTAACCTAACCCATTATAGCAAATTTTTTTGAATTTTCAACAGTTTTATTCAAATTTGTTCAAAAATCTGCCCCGCAGAGAAAATCCGCAGGGCTTAATTGCCGATTATTTAAGGTCGCCGCCAACAGAACCGTCCCAGGTATCAACCGAAGTTGCTTTCATTTCTTCTTCGTCAAACCAACGGGTTGTTACAGCCTTTGTTTCCGTGTAGAAACGGAAGCCGTCTTTACCGAGGCAATGAAGATCGCCGAAGAATGAATTCTTATGACCCGTGAAGGGGAACACGCCAACGGGAACGGGAATGCCAACGTTAACGCCAACCATACCGCCGTCTGTTCTCTTTGCAAATTCTCTTGCATAATAGCCGCTTTGAGTGAAGATAACCGAGCCGTTTGCGAAGGGATTTGCATTCATAACCTTAAGGCCCTCTTCAAAATTCTTAACTCTCTTGATGCAGAGAACGGGTCCGAAAATTTCTCTCTGACCAACTGTCATATCCTCTGTTACGTGGTCAAAGATTGTGGGGCCAACATAGAAGCCGTTTTCATAACCGGGAACAACGGGATTTCTGCCATCAAGAATAAGCTCTGCACCCTCTTCGATGCCTTTTTCAATCCACTTGTGAATTGACTGTCTGTGAGCTTCGGTAACAACGGGACCGAGAGTTGATTCCTTATCGTATGCGGGGCCGAGCTTCAGCTCTTTTGCAAACTTAACAAGATAGCCAACAAGCTCATCTGCAATGCTTTCCTGAGCAACGATAACGGGAAGAGCCATACAGCGTTCGCCCGCACAGCCGAAGGATGAGTTGATAATGCCTCTTGCACTTCTTTCAAGTGCGGCATCCTCAAGAACAAGGCCGTGGTTCTTTGCTTCGCAAAGAGCCTGAACTCTCTTGCCGTTTTCGGCAGCTCTTGAATAAATATGAAGTCCAACGCTTGTTGAGCCAACAAATGTGATGCCCTTAACATCGGGATGCCCCATAAAGATTTCTGCTTCGTTTCTTGAGCAGGTAACAATATTGATAACGCCGTCGGGAAGACCCGCCTCCTGCCAGAGCTCTGCAAGACGCATACAGGTCATCGGTGTCATTGATGCTGCTTTAAGAACGATTGTGTTACCGCAGGCAATGCAGATGGGTGACATCCAGCCCATGGGAATCATACCGGGGAAATTGAAGGGAACAATGCCCGCAAAAACACCAACAGATTCTCTGTAAAGAGTGGTATCGTAGCCTGATGAGGTGTCACGAAGGCTTTCGCCCATAAGAAGTGAGGGAGCTGAAAGAGCAAGCTCAACGGGCTCTTTTACCTTGAGAATATCGCCCTTTGCCTCGCCCCATACTTTGCCGTGCTCTCTTGCACAGATTTCGGTAAGCTCATCCATATGAGCCTCAAGAAGCTCACGGAACTTATAGATAACCTGAACTCTCTTCATAACGGGGGTGTTTGACCAATCGGGATACGCTGCTTTTGCACAAGCGATAGCGTGATTAACCTCTTCCTTTGTGCAGCAGGGAGTTTGAGCGATAACCTCGCCCGTGCTGGGATTATAAACATCCATATACTTTTCGCAGGATGAGTCAAGCCACTTTCCGCCTGCAAAATACTTTAACTTTTTAACTGCCATTTTAATCCACTCCTATCGAATTTCATACACAGTTATTTTATTACTTTTTATTCGTTATGTCAACACCAAAAGAAAAGCGATCAGCATACCAACAGAGCGTTTTGAACGCAAATTGACAATATATACTATCTGTGATATTGTTAAAATATAATATCAGCAAAGCTTACTTTAAAATTATCGAAAGGAGACAGAAAAAAATGAAAAAATTGTTGCTTGTTTGCACTATATCTGTTCTGTGTTTACCGTTATTCCTCACAGGCTGTTTATCAACGGAACCAAAAAAAGAAGCCGAAACAACAACCGCTGCCGAAACTACCGTTGACAATATGCCCGTTGTTATCAATAATGAAATCGAAAAAATAAAAAACAGCTTTTCTTCCGCCTCCTTTGGTGGAATATATATTGAGAATAATAATACAATAGTTGTTAATCTTGTTGAAAATGAATTCAACAGATTAAGCTCTTCAACAGAAGAAGAAAACGGAATACGAATAATATATAGGCCTGTTAAATTCTCATTGGCAGAGCTTGAAAATGTCAAGAATAAATTGGAACCGTTTATGGCGGAGTACAAAATTGCAACAATAGACGCAAATGAAGTTACAAATAAAATTGACATTCAGCTTTATGAAGAAAACCCTGAAATAGAATTGCTGGTAAGCAAATATATTGATTTGAAATACACAAATATAAGTATTTTACCCGAAGACTATAGAATTGAATTCACTTAATATCAGCAAACTTAAAGCCTGACCGTATGCATTACGCAAAGCGGTCAGGCTTTTTTTTTGGAATATAACAGTTATTTTGAGCTAAACTATTTGAGTAATCATTATATTAAAGGGAGTTTTTCTATGCATATAACCGGCGGAGAATACGATAAAATGACCAAAAAGGCATCGCCTCCGAGCAAAAAACTCAAAAACGGAACTTTTGCCTTTCTGATAGGCGGGCTGATTTGTGCCATAGGCGAAGCCTTTTCAATGCTTTATGAATATCTCGGCATAGGCGAAGACGATGTTAAATTTCTTGTACCCGCAACGCTGATTGTTGCCGCATCAATCCTCACCGCGGCGGGCGTCTTTGATAACATCGCCTACTACGCAGGAGCCGGCACAATCGTTCCCATAACGGGCTTTGCAAACTCCATTGTTTCCCCCGCTATGGAATACAGAAGCGAGGGCAGAATTCTCGGCACGGGTGCAAATATGTTCAAAATCGCAGGCCCCGTGCTGGTCTACGGCACTCTTGCCGCCGTAATTTACGGGGTTATTTATTATATATTTTTGAAATGATTTTAGCCTTCTCCGTTGGGGAAGGCTTCTTGATATTACAGCAAAAATAACCAAAGGTGATTCTAACTCGTATTATTAATGGAGGCAAATTGATTTAACTTTACATTTTAACTTGAATATGATAAAATAATGTCACCACACAAAACTGAAGAATATTTATATCAGAGGTCGCACAAGCTAATTTGGCAAAAGTGCAGACTTCTATTTCGCGTACTCTGGTATAGGTAGTGAAAAGTTTTGTGTTGTAGCAAACGAGGGTCTGCGTTTTTCGGTGTGTGTATCTTCGGGTGCACACACTTTTTTATTGTCAAAAGTCATAAAACGCCACAGATGTATTTGTTCAAAACAGAGAAATACAGAAATAACTAAAAATTTTTGCGTGACGCATTGCGATTTTCGTCATATATAAACAGACAAACATATAGGAGGAGATTCCGATGGGTTGATTCAAAAATCATATCATAATTTTTTAATATCAGGAGGAAAATAAAATGATTATAAAAAAGTTTTTAACAATATTTCTCTCATTTGTTATGAGCTTCGGTATAAGTTCGGTTGCATTTGCAGCTGACGAAATCCCTGAGGGATACACGCCGATTTACGCAGTCGAGGATTTAAACAATATCCGAAACAATCTCTCTGGCAAATACATTCTTATGAATGATATTGATTTGTCATCATATGAAAACTGGGAGCCGATTGGTTCTGAAACAGAACCGTTTACAGGAGAAATGAATGGTGCCGGCTACAGTATTATAAATCTCTCTTCAAAAAGCGGATTTTTTGACTGTATTAACGGTGCATTGATTAGCAATCTTGTAATCCGCAACTGTAGTATAAGCGGATATATTGAAAAAAAATATAGGGGAGTAATTACTGATAAGTCATATAACTCAAAAATAAAAAACTGTCACACATCAGGAAACATTTGGAGTACTACGGGAAACGGTGTAATTGCTATTGCTTATGATTTTTGGACGGGAGGACTTGTTGGTTTTTCAGAATCAACACATTTTAAAAACTGTTATAGCACTGTTGATTTCTCCTTGGAATATACAGTTATGTATCCTTATGCTGCAGGTGGTCTAGTCGGTCAAGCAAAGGATTGTGATTTCGTTTGTTGTTATACCATTACCGAATTCGATGAAACATTTATCGGATTCGGTAATACTGAGGGAATGGATATTTATACAGGCGGATTGGTAGGCAATAGTGTTTCCGGAAACAAATTTGAGAATTGCTATTTCTCTGACAACTCGGCTTTTGCTATAGGCACGCCCGAAGAAATCCCTCAGGGTACGAAGGCTTTATTAAACGATGCACTGAATCTCCAGGCGTCATTTGAAGGTTTTGATTTTAATAATGTATGGACAATGGTAGAGGAAGGATATCCTGAATTAGACTTCACAAAAATCAATCAAACCATACTTGAAAAACCAAGCGTTAGTTTGGTTGATGCAAAAATCATTAAAGTTCCTTGCAAAAAAAGAATAGTTTTTAGTCAGCTGCCAAAATCCCCAGAAGGTATTACGGTTGAACTGAAATACAGCAATGGAACAACTATCACAGAAAAAATCAAAGCTACCGAAAATGGGTACTATGTAAATGGTGAATTTGTAATCGAAGCTGTATATGGTGCAGTAGAAGAATACGGAATTAAAAATGCAGGTTTATATTTGAATGAAGGAAAAATATATCTTTCATATAAATATTTGTGTTTACCTTCAATAATAAACTTATTTAAGAGTATGTTCAACTGATAGCTCTGGATATTGACTGGAGGTCTTAATAATGAAAAAAACGGTTTCTGTCATTATGGTGTTAGTTATAGTTTTCAGTTTTTTCTCTATAATTTTTGCTTTTGCCGAAAACGAAGAAATCACTTTAGAAGAGTACTCGTCACAGCTCAGTGAGTTAACCAAAACTTACGGAATTGAAAGCATAGGTGGAATAACGGAAGGAACAAACTTATCTGAAATATCTTTAAATAGACTAATAGTAAAAACAACCGATAACAATAGCTTAGAAGAAGACTTTGGTGCGGTTGCGAAAATTGAAGGTTATGATGGTATACACGTTTTGCAATATACAAGCACAAATCTTACTAATCAGGCTTATGAAGAATATATCGGATTACCTAATGTTGAATTTGTTGAATATGATTTTGCTTATCAAAGTTTAGAACCTGAAACAGAATATATTGAATATGAATATAACAAAAAATACTTATCATGGGGGTCAACAGCAGTTAAAGTAAATGAAGCGGTTATGTATGCTAATTATCTTGATACAGATGCTCAGGAAATTGTTGTTGCTGTTATTGACACTGGCATTGATGCAGACCATAGTTTTTTTCACAACAGACTAATCAATAGTGGGATTGATCTGGTTGAAAACGACAAAAATCCTGATGATGATCACGGTCACGGAACTCACGTTGCCGGAATAATAGTTGATAATACCGCTGAAAATGTAAAAATCAGTGGATACAAAACCATTGACTACGAAGGAAATGGGTACTATTCAATTACATGTGCCGCTATTGAAGAAGCAATTACAGATGATGTAGACATCATCAATATGAGTCTTAGATGGAAAAAGACTAAAGAGTGTTATAATTTATTTGAAGAAAAAATTCAAAAAGCTGTTAACAATGGTATTTCTGTGGTTGTTGGCTCTGGAAATGAGAATATCAACGCTTCTATGTGTTGCCCTGCAAGCAATAACGATGTTATTACCGTTGCAGCTACAACAATAGCTAACATACCATGGGCTTATTCCAATTATGGTGACTGTGTAGATATTGCTGCACCGGGCGAAAACATCAGAAGCACCATTCCCGGTGGTTTGAAAGAAGAAAAGAGCGGAACATCAATGGCAACACCTTTTGTCTCTGCTGCAGCAGCTTTTTTGAAAACACTTAACCCAAACTACTCTCCCGAAACAATAAAAAATATAATTAAAGAAAATGTCTTTATACCTGAAAATTGGAATACAGATTACGGTACAGGTATTCTTGATTTTTCTAAAATTGTTTCAAAGTGTATTTCGCCATATCCGAAAATAACTTTAAATGCGAATAAAAAAGCTGAAATTTCTACTGAAGTTGAAGATGCAATTATTTATTATACAATAAATAACTCAAAACCAATTCCGGGAGTTTCATCCGTTTATAGTGAACCGATTGATATTACTGAAGCTATCAGCATAAAGGCAATAGTCGTAGAAAAGGACAAGTTTCCAAGCACTGCTGCAACATTAAAAATAAACTGGTCAGAAGACATTACTATTAGATATAAAGAAACCAAAAACTTGCTGTTACCACCCAACAGAAGGATTTCTCTAAGTAATTCAAGTAATTCTGATGTGGTTTCTGTCAATAGTTTAAATCAAACAATATATGGTGTTTCAATAGGGAACGCAAAAGTAACTGTATACTTGTCGACAGGACAAAAGGTAACATATAATGTAACAGTTGAATACGCTCTATGGCAAGAAATTTTGATATATTTCTTCTTTGGTTTCCTGTGGTATATTTAATAAGATTTTTGATTACATTTAGAACGGCTGAATATCAGCCGTTCATTTTTTCTGTATACGGAATTTGACGCTCATTTTTGTTGCATTTTACCCGCAATGATGATAAAATCGGAATATATCATTATACGGGGTAGGTAATATGAAAAAAGGAAAGAAAATCATAATATTTGCGGCGGTCATTCTGCTGATTGCCGCAGGTATAGCAGCAATTATTCACTTCGGCTCAGTTTCCGAAAAAACAGATAATCCAACCTCAACCGCAAAGGAAACCACCGCAGCCGCCGAGGTTATTGACCCCGACAGCATTGTTTGGGATGACGGCGGTTATGTGGGCAATTCCGACGGCTTGATAAACTTCCTCTTTATCGGTCAGGACCGAAGAGAGGGTGAAGGCAGGCAGCGTTCGGACTCTATGATTCTTTGCAGCCTTAATCCCGAAACAAACGAGCTTTCAATGATTTCATTTCTGCGTGATTTATATGTTCAGATTCCGGGCTATGAGGATAACCGCCTCAATGCCGCCTATGCCTACGGCGGATTCGAGCTTCTCAAAGATACACTTTTCAAAAACTTCGGGGTTGAGGTTGACGGCTGTCTTGAGGTTGACTTTGAAAATTTCATAAAAATAGTTGATACCATCGGCGGAATTGATGTTGAGCTTTCTGCCAAAGAAGCAGGAATTGTGGGCGGCGGTGCATCCGAGGGTGTCTGCCATCTTGACGGAGCACAGACTCTGACCTATGCACGCATAAGAAAAATTGACAGCGATTTCCAAAGAACAAAACGCCAGCGTAATATTCTTTCCGCAGTTTTTCTCAAGCTTAAAGAAATGGATGTTATGGGCAGGCTCGGCTTTGTTTCAGAGGTTTTTCCTTTGGTTTCAACGGATATGGACAGCGACAGCCTTATGTCCCTTGCAGCGAAGCTTGCCGCATCCCTTGATGAGCTTTCGGTTTCAACCCATTGCATACCTGCCGAGGGAGCATATAAAAACGCAACCGTCAGAGAAATGATGGTGCTTATTCCCGATATTGAGAAGAACAGGAAGATTATTTTTGAAGAGTATCTTCCAAAAAAGCAAAGCTGAAAAGGACCGGCTCAATAATATGAAGAAGACGTTTTCTTCCGACGACAGGCGTATGTGATACGTCGAGTCGGAAAAAACGGCTAAAAAGAAACATATAATAAAAATTCTAAAATCTATACTTTTTGAAACAGTAATCTCATATGTCTGAAATACAATATCTCACGCACATTCGGGCATTTTTCTCTTTGCCATACGGCAGTATGCCTGCATCGAAGAAATGCCCGACTGCACGCAACCTATTGCATTTCAGATGCGAAGCAGTTTTGAAAGAGAAGATTTTCGTCACAGCAAGGCGAAAATCTGAAGGAATACGAGGCTATTTCAAAGATTTTTAACGAAGCTGTGGCGGAAATATGCCTTTCAAAACCATATTAATTACTGTTTCAAAAAGTATACTTTTTGTTTCTTTTGCTTGACGGGAAAGGGCTGAAAGTGATATTATTAAAAGAACAAGCTGAAAGGATTTTTGATAAAATGATTAAAAATATAATTTTTGATATGGGCGGGGTGCTGATTGATTATAACCCCGAAAAAACCGTAAAAAAACATTTTTCAAAGGAACACGGAGAGATTTTTCTGCGTGAGATATTGAGAAATCCCATATGGAACGATAAGGACAGAGGAATTATTTTTCCCGAGGAGATAATGGAGCAGAAAAAGGATGTTATCCCTGCCGAAATCTTTGAAAAGGTGAGCGAAATGGTAAATAATTTTTACCCGTATATGCCGCCGTTTGAGGATATGTGCGAGGTTGTTAAGGAGCTTAAAGATAACGGATATAAGATTTATCTGCTTTCAAATGCGTCTTCGGATTTTCACGAAAGAAGAAGCGGCATTCCCGCACTTGCTTATTTTGACGGCGTTGTGGTTTCTGCGGATTATAAGCTTCTGAAGCCTGAAAAAGAGATTTATGAAGTGCTTTATGAAAAGTTTTCTCTAAAACCCGAAGAATGCTTTTTTATTGACGATGTTCAGAAAAATATCGACGGTGCAAAAGCAACGGGAATGAACGGTCATTGCCATTCAAATACCGATATGGAGGGGCTGAAAAACGCACTTCGTGCGGTCGGAGTTAAAATATGAACTGTTATACCGACATAGCAAAAAAGCTCCCTGAGTTTATATCGCTTGCAAAAGCAATCAAAAACACCCGTCTGCCTCTCGGCGTGACGGGCATTTCTGCTGTTCATAAGGCACATATTATTTCTTCGCTGTGTATGGGGCTTATGAGAAAAGCTCTTGTTATAACTCCTGACGAAGCCTCGGCAACAAAGCTCAGGCAGGATATGGAAAGCTTCGGAATAAACGCATATCTTTACCCCGCAAGAGATTTTTCATTCAGAACAACCGAAACCGTTTCAAGGGAATATGAGCACGCAAGGCTCAAAGTGCTTGATAAAATGCTCAAGGGCGAATACGATGCGGTTGTTCTTTCGGCGGAGGCGGCAATGCAGTTCACCGTTCCGCCTTCGGTGCTGATGAATAACAGCTTTTCAATAACTGCGGGCGAGGATTATGAGATTGACGAGCTGCTTCGCAGCCTCGTTGCCTGCGGATATACCCGAAGCGACCAGGTAAACGGACCGGGTCAGTTTGCACAGAGGGGCGGTATACTTGATTTTTACCCTCCCGATTCCTCTTTGCCCTGCAGAGTTGAATTCTGGGGAGATACCGCAGACAGCATATCTTTTTTTGAAACGGACAGCCAGAGAAGAACGGATTCGGTTGAAGAAATCAGCATCACTCCCGCAAGAGAGGTGCTTATTTCCGATGAGGCACTTGCCGCACTTATTGAAAAACACATTTCATCAAACCGCATAAAAGGCGATGCACTCAAAAACCTTCAGGATGATATTAACAGACTGAATGACGGAATCCGTCTTTCTTCAGCCGATAAATATATGCCGCTTATTTATCCCGAAAGTGCAAGCATTTTTGATTACACAGACGGCTGTATGCTGTTTGTCTGCGAAAGCTTTTCGGTAAAGGATAAATTCAATTCGGCGTGTCAGCTTATGAATGAAACCGTCAAGGGCTTGTTTCAGGACGGTATTCTCTGCAAAGGGCTTGACACTTATTCATTGCGTCAGCAGGATTTAACAAGAATTTATGAGGATTTCGGTGCGGTTTATCTTGATAATCTGCCCCGAGGCAGCTTTGATACTCCAGTTAAGGAGCTTATAACCTTCACCGCAAATCAGATAAGCCCGTGGAACGGAACGCTTTCTGTTCTTGCCGACGATATAAACGCAATCAAAAAGCAGAAGGGGCATTGCATTGCCATTCTTGCGGGCACGGATAAAGCATCAAAAACGCTTGCGGATGACCTCGAAAACGAGGGTATTTCTGCAATATGGTGCCCCGTTCCGCCTGCTGAATTTCCGCAGAACAGCGTTTGCGTTATGCCGGGCGGTTTAACCTTCGGCTTTGAATATCCGGGTGCAAAATTCACTTTGCTCACCTACAGAAGCCGTACCCCCTCAAAAACCGTGAAATCAACAAAAAGGTCGGCTAAAAACGCCTTCAATAACCTTGATGAGCTTCACAGAGGCGAATATGTTGTTCACTCGGCACACGGCATAGGCATCTTTGAGGGCATACAGAGCCTTGAAGCCTCGGGCAATGTTAAGGATTATATCAAAATCCGATATGACAAGGGCGATAATCTTTATGTGCCCGTAACGCAGCTTGACCAGGTTTCAAAATATATCGGGCCCAAGAGCGACGATAAACCGCTTAAGCTCAGCAGGCTCGGCGGCACGGATTGGCAGAAAACCCGAACGAGGGTTAAGGGTGCCGTTAAGGAAATGGCAAAGGAGCTTATTGAGCTTTATGCCAAACGAATTAAGATTCAGGGTCATTCCTTCTCGCAGGATATTGATATGCAGAGCGATTTTGAGTCGAGGTTTGAATATGTTGAAACCGATGACCAGCTTCGCTGCATTCACGAAATAAAGCGTGATATGGAAAAACCCTTCCCGATGGACAGACTTCTTTGCGGTGACGTTGGCTTCGGCAAAACCGAGGTTGCATTAAGAGCTGTTTTCAAGTGTATAGCAGACGGCAAGCAATGTGCAATTCTTGTGCCGACTACCATTCTTGCACTTCAGCATTATCAGACCATTCTCAAGCGTTTTGAGGGCTTCCCGATTGAAGCGGGTATGCTTTCGAGGTTCAACACCAAAAAAGAAACAGAGAAGGTTATATCGGGTCTTCGCAGAGGCTCGGTTGATGTTGTTGTGGGCACCCACAGACTTATCTCAAAGGATGTTGAATTCCGTGACTTGGGTCTTATTATAATTGACGAAGAGCAGCGTTTCGGCGTTGCACAGAAAGAAAAGCTGAAAACTCTTTTTCCCGCCGTTGATGTGCTCACTTTAACCGCAACGCCCATTCCCAGAACGCTGAATATGGCGATGACGGGTATCAGGGATATGTCGGTTATCGAGGAAGCACCGCAGGACAGAATGCCCGTTCAGACCTATGTTATCGAGCATAATATGGGTGTTCTTGTTCAGGCAATGGAGCAGGAGCTTCGCAGAGGCGGTCAGGTTTATTATCTTTATAACAGAGTTGAGAGCATTGACCGCAAGGCGGCAGAAATAAAAAATCTTATTCCCGATGCAACCGTTGGCATTGCTCACGGAAAAATGAGCGAGGATGAGCTCAGCGAGGTGTGGCGAAGGCTGCTGGAGGGCGAAATAGATATTCTTGTTTGCACAACCATAATCGAAACGGGCGTTGATGTGCCCAATGCGAACACGCTGATTATTGAACACGCCGACAGAATGGGTCTGGCACAGCTTCACCAGATAAGAGGCAGAGTAGGCAGGTCGTCACGAAGGGCGAGTGCATATTTTACCTTCACAAGGGGAGTGCAGCTGAGCGAAATTGCGTCGAGAAGGCTTGATGCGATAAGGGAATTCACCGAATTCGGCTCGGGCTTCCATATTGCAATGCGTGACCTTGAGCTCAGAGGTGCGGGCAATGTGCTCGGTGCAAATCAGCACGGGCATATGGAATCGGTTGGCTATGAAATGTATATCAAGCTTTTAGAGCAGGCGATAAGCGAGGAAAAGGGCGAAAAGAGCACGGCACCCGAAAAGGACTGCGTTATCGATTTGCCGATTGATGCACATATTCCCAATGAATATATTGAAAGCGTTCCGCAAAGGCTTCGCATTTACCGCAGAATTGCCGATATTAAAACGGATGACGATGCATCGGATGTTATCGACGAGCTTGTTGACCGCTTCGGCGACCCGCCCGCAAGCGTTGAGGGTCTTGTGAGAATTGCACTTTTAAGAGGCAAGGCGGCAGGGGTTAATGTTTATGAAATAACCTCGCAGGCAGACCGAATCATATTTAAGGTTTCAGACCTTGATATGAACAGAGTTGCTTCGGCTGCGGCTCATTTCAAGGGCAGATTTGTGGTCAGTGCGGGCGGCGGTAAGCCGCATATTGCGGTTAAGATGCTCAAAGGCGAAAACCGCCTGCGATTAATTGAACGAGTGCTCGATTATATGAGCGAATAAAAAATAAGGCGATTATCGGATAACCGATAATCGCCATTTTTGTTTTAATTTATTTCTTCTTTGCTGTTGCTCTCTGAACTGCTTTAACAACTTCAACAATGGGAATTACAAGGAATGCAAGACCGATTGAGATGCCGTAAGCTGTTGCGTCGAGGTGAACAAACTCAAACATTTCAGCGAGGAAGGGGATTTCGATAATGGCTGTTGTGAGGGCAAGTGACGCAATCATAGCACCGTAGAGGGTGATGTTGTGTGACTTCTGACCGAATACCATACCGATAACCGAGCCTCTCTGTGAACGCATATTGAATGAATGGAAGATTTCACACATTGACATTGTGAGGAAAGCCATTGTCATACCTTCCTTGCAGTCTGCAATGTTTGTGAACTGCCAATGACCCGTTTCAAGGAATTCGCCGATAAAGAATGCTGCGAGAGTAAGAATTGTAACAAGAATACCCTGATATGCAACATCAAAGCCCATACCGCCGGCGAAAACGCCTTCTTTGCTGTTTCTGGGTTTACGCTGCATAATATCTCTTTCGGGTCTTTCAAGACCGAGAGCAAGAGCAGGAATACTGTCGGTTACGAGGTTGATGAAAAGAAGGTGAACGGGCTTGAGAATTGTGAAGTTAAGAATTGTTGCGGTGAAGATTGAAAGAACCTCTGAAAGGTTTGAACCGAGAAGGAACTGAATAGCCTTTCTGATGTTATCGTAAATTCTTCTGCCTTCCGAAACTGCGGAAACGATTGTTGCAAAGTTATCGTCTGCAAGAACCATATCTGCAACATTCTTTGTAACGTCTGTGCCGGTGATACCCATACCAACGCCGATGTCTGCGCTCTTGATTGAGGGGGCATCGTTAACGCCGTCGCCGGTCATAGCGGTAATCATACCTCTTGCACGCCATGCGTTAACAATTCTTGTTTTGTGTTCGGGCTGAACACGGGCATAAACTCTGAATTCGGTAACTCTTTCTGCGAAATCCTCATCGCTGATTTCGTCAAGCTGAGCACCTGTGATTGCACTTGAAGCATCCTCAATAATACCGAGCTGCATTGCAATTGCAACAGCTGTGTCCTTATGGTCGCCCGTAATCATAATGGGAGTGATACCTGCTGAACGGCATTCCTCAATAGCTGCCTTAACCTCGGGACGGGCAGGGTCAATCATACCGGTAAGACCGATAAAGATAAGGTCATTTTCAAGAGCTTCGGGAGCGAAGTCTGCGGGTGCAGCATCATAGTTTCTGCAGGCAACTGCAAGCACACGGAGTGCCTGGTCTGCCATTCTCTTGTTATCAGCAAGAACAGCGGCCTTAACCTCTTCTGTGAAGGGAACGATTTCGCCGTTGATAAGTGCTGATTTGCAAAGGTTAAGAATAACATCGGGAGCACCCTTTGTGTACTGAACAATGCCTTCAGCACTCTGATGAACTGTTGACATCATCTTTCTGCCTGAATCGAAGGGAGCTTCGCCGATTCTGGGGTTAGCTGCAACAAGGTCATTCTTGCTCATACCGAGCTTGTATGCATAGCCAACAAGAGCAGCCTCTGTGGGCTCGCCGGTAACCTCGCCGTTTTCATCAATGTTTGCATCGCAGCAAAGAGCCATTGCCTTTGCGATAAGGTTTTCATTATCGCCGTAGTGGTCAACAACGGTCATCTTATTCTGAGTAAGAGTACCTGTTTTATCGGAGCAGATAATCTGTGCACAGCCGAGGGTTTCAACTGCGGTGAGCTTTCTGATAATGGCGTTCTTCTTTGACATATTGGTAACGCCGATAGAAAGAACGATGGTAACAACCGCAACAAGACCTTCGGGGATAGCTGCAACTGCAAGAGAAACGGCAACCATAAAGCTGTCAAGGATTTTTGCAAGTGCGGGCATTGCACCGGTCTGAACATATGAAACAATCATCTGGTATGCGAAAAGCACAACGCAGATTCCGAGAACAAGCTTTGTGAGAATTTTTGAAAGCTGAGCAAGCTTAATCTGAAGGGGAGTCTGTCCTTCTTCAGCCTGAGCGATAGCATCGGCAATTTTACCCATTTCGGTATCCATAGCGGTTGCAACAACAACTGCTTTACCGCGTCCGTAAACAACGGTTGAACCCATATAAGCCATATTCTTTCTGTCGCCGAGAGGAACTTCGCCGTTTTCGCCGCCGTTGAGAATTTCGATGATTTTGCCAACGGGAACGGATTCACCGGTGAGGGCAGCCTCTTCGATTTTCATACTTGCGGATTCAAATATACGGCAGTCTGCGGGAACTGCGTCGCCTGCTTCAAGAATAATAATGTCGCCTACAACAAGGTCTTCGCTGCGAACGGAAATCTGCTTGCCGTCACGGATTACCTTTGACATTGCGGCGCTCATTTCCTGCAACGCTTCAATAGCGGCTTCAGCCTTGCTTTCCTGAACAACACCGAGAATTGTGTTGATAACAACAACAACCATAATGATAACGGTATCGGTGGGGAAAACAAAATGGAAATAGCCGTGCTCAAACCATTCTGTAACTGCCGAAATAACAGCAGCAACGATAAGAATGATTATCATCGGGTCGGAAAGCTGCTCCAGAATTCTCTGGAGGATTGTTTTCTTTTTTCCTTCTTTGAGCTTGTTTTTGCCGTTTTCGGCAAGTCTTTTTTCTGCTTCGGCAGCAGAAAGACCTGTTTCGGAGCTCTTGACATGGGCAAAAACGGATTCAATCTGTTCAAGGTAGAACTTCATTTTTTGCTCAATCCTTTCAAAAAATTTTTGTGTATTAAAAAACCCCTGGCAGAGAAATTGCGGTTTCTCTGCCAAAGGTCTTGCTTCCTCTTTAGGTTATCTGCCAGATGCCTGAAGGGCAACGGTTGTTGACAGATAAATCAAGGCTCAGCCTTTAAGCTACTCCCCTTTGACTGTATAAAAATATTTTATCATAACAGAGAATTTGTGTCAATGAAAAATTATTATTATCAATAATTATTGATAATATACAAGCAGATTTTCAACCAGCGAACGGCACAAACCCTTATAAAGATATTCTTCATAGGTTTCTTTTTCGAGAACATTGAGTGTGACATTGCCGTTCTGAATATTCGGGAAGGTTTTCTTTGCACTTCCCTTGAATCTCACAAGGTCGTCTGCGGTGTAGCCGCTTTCAAAAACGGTATTTAATGTGAGCTTCAAATCGGTGCATTCGCCTTCAACCTCTTTAACAAGGAAATTAAAAAGATAAATGCTTTCTCCGTTAGGAGTCTGGGCAAGGTAAGCGATAAGCTGCTCATTCTGATATTCCCACCCTGCAATGCGTTCGTATTCGCCGTTAAGGGTGAAAGCAATATTCTTGCCGTCAACATCCTTTGTATAAAGTCTGTTGATTTCGTTGAAAACATCCATAACGCTCAGAACGGTGGGTCTTAATGCATTGTAGGTTTCAAGTCTGCTGAAAACCGTTTCAAGAGTTTGCTTTATTCCCTCGGCATTTGCAACGATTTCTTCATCAATACCGTCTGAGTTTTCAGTTATCATGCAGGCGGCAGAATACCAATTATTCAGAATATCCTGATTGAATTCAGCCAGCAGGTCGGGATAGTTTTCGTTAAGAGAAACACGAAGGTCAATATATTCCGAAAGAATATCGGCTTTGTCGCTGCCCGATTCGGAAGCATATGCTGCGGCACTGCGGTAATTGCCTTCAAGGACATTGTGCTGTGCAAGATAAAAGAAAAGAGTATTTTTACACGCAAGAAAGATTATCAGAAGCACCGAAAGGGCACAAAGAACCGCAGCGGCAATTTTAAGAATTTTTTTCTTTTTGCCACCGTTGACTGCATTATTATTTTTGATTGCAGTTGTATCCATTTATGCTTCCTTTATGAAAATATTTGTTTGAAATATAATTATATCATAAAATAAAAAAGTTTCAAATAATTATCAGAAAAATTTTTTTGAAAAAATGCAAACAAATGTTTGCATTTTGCGAACATTTGTGCTATAATAACGGCAAGGAAGTTTATCTCAGAGTAAAAACCCCGTTTTTCCCAATAAAATAACGGAAAAGAGGATGAAATATGAAACCTATAACACCAATTCAGCAAAAAATATATGAGTTCCTTCTTGAAAAGGCAAAAGACAATATGACCCCCAGCGTCAGAGAAATCGGTGCGGCGGTTGGTCTGCGTTCAACCTCGTCTGTTCAGGCAAATCTTGATTCGCTTGAAGCGGCAGGCTACATCCAGCGTCCGCCTATGCTTAAAAGATGCATCAGGATTGTGGGTCAGGCGGAAAATGTTACTCACGTGCCCGTTCTCGGCACGGTAACTGCGGGTGCACCCATTCTTGCTGTTGAGGATATTGAGGGCTATCTGCCGTTTTCAATGCCCGGTGCAGGCAGCAAGGAGCTTTTTGCACTTAAGGTCAAGGGCGAGAGTATGCTCTGGGCAGGAATTCTTGACGGTGATATTGTTATTGTTGAAAGAACTCCGACCGCAGCAAACGGCGAAATGGTTGTTGCTCTTGTTGAGGATTCAGCAACGGTTAAAACCTTCTATAAAGAAAACGGGCACTTCAGGCTTCAGCCCGAAAACGATGCTTATGAACCCATTATTGTTGATGAGGTTGTTATTCTCGGCAAGGTAATTGCAAGCTACAGATACTATTAAGGAAGTAGCCTGCTTCAATAAGCGAAGAACAAAAGAAACCCAATAAACAGAAAATGGCTTGCAGAGGAAATTACCTTTGCAAGCCAAATTTATTTACATATGAAATTAAACTTTTAATTATATGTTTCTTTTTAGCCGTTTTTTCCGACTCGACGTATCGCATACGCCTGTCATCGGAAGAAAACGGCTTCTTCATCTTATTGAAACAGGCTTTTTAACATAAGCAAAGAAAAAAGGCTCTTCAAACGAAGAGCCTTTAAGTTTTTGAAAAGTTAAATTATTTAATTTCAACCTTTGCGCCAACTTCTTCAAGCTTAGCCTTGATAGCTTCTGCATCATCCTTGGAGATAGCTTCCTTGAGAGCCTTGGGAGCGCCGTCAACAACTGCCTTAGCTTCTGCAAGGCCAAGACCTGTGATTTCACGAACAACCTTGATAACCTTGATCTTCTCTGCGCCAACTTCTGCAAGGATAACATCGAATTCTGTCTTCTCTTCAGCTGCTGCTGCACCGCCGTCAACGGGAGCTGCTACTGCTACTGCTGCTGCTGCTGATACGCCGAATTCTTCTTCTACTGCGTGAACGAGCTCTGAAAGCTCAAGTACTGTGAGTTCTTTGATTGTTTCAATCATTGCTGCAATCTTTTCTGATGCCATTTTATTTTCCTCCAATAAATGTTTTTGTTTTAGTTTTGTTTTTAATTATTCAGCTGCTTCTTCATCTTTTACGCCAAAGATTTCCTTGAGCATATTGATAACATACATGAAGATTTCTTTAATCTGATCAAGAACGTACTTAGCTGTTTCCATTATTAAGTTACCTCCTTCTCTAATTATTATAATGCTATTATATAGCATAAAACTATTTTAAGCAATACTATACAAGAAAATTAAACGAATTTAATTATTCGTTCATTAAAATATAACTGCTTCGGAACAACCGAAGCAGTTTTTGTTTTAATTATTCGATTGCGCCTGTCTTGTTGAGGATACCCATAACAAGGTTAACAATTCTGTCAAAAAGATCCTTAATGAAATTGAAGAAAGCTTCCATTTTTTATACCTCCGTAAAAATTTGAGTAAGGTGCTTTATTCACCTTCCGTTTACATTATACATTATGTGTTTCCAAAAATCAATATGTAATTTGAAAATACTACATTTTTTATTCATTTGTTCCAAACATCTCGTCGAACTTAGCTGAAAGAAGGAAAGGAAGAAGGAAGTTATAAAGCTTTTTGAAAGCATCCATAAGACCGTC
>CALGRR010000001.1 GCA_937880805.1 uncultured Clostridia bacterium | reverse complement strand
TTTGAAATAAATGAAGTTCACCTAACGGTGAGTGAAGTATCGCGAGCGACGTGAAGTTTTCGGCTGTGCCGAAAGTGAAGTTTGCCTGTCGGCAAGTTTCGGATAGGCTCCGCCTATGACCGATTTTATAATGGGTACGGGCGAAGCCCGTCATTAATTACGAATTACGCATTACGAATTACGAATTCAAAAAGTATATTTTATGCCGCAGAGGTTTCGCCCTCACCTGCGGATTGCTCCGTTGTTGAGCTTTCACTCTGCTCTGTGGTTGAAGTCTGATTATCGGCACTTGTGCTTTCGGTTTCGGTTGTTGTTTCCTGAGTTGCAGGCTCAGTTGTTGTTTCCTGCTTCTCGGTGGTTGTTTCAGCCTTGGCGGTTGTTGTTTTATTCTCTTCAGACTTCTTGGTTGTTGTGGTTTTCTTCTTTGTTGTTGTGGGCTTTTTGGTGGTTGTTGTTTTCTTCTTTGTTGTGGAGGTTGTGTCATCTTCCTCGGTTGTTGATGTTTCATCCGTTGTTGATTCAAACGACCACGTTGTCCACGGAGAGGTGGTTGCCGAGGTGGGAGGATATGTATAAACGGGTGCGGTTGTTGAATCGGTTGTTGTTTCGTCAACATCTGAACCGCCAACCGCAGCTTTTATAATAAGAACCGCAAGAAGAATAACCGCAAGTGCACCGATTACGATGCCTGCAATTTTCATTATCTTGTTTTTATCAATCGGCTGCTTATAAGCTCTTGCATCCGCTTTTGCATACGGCGAAACAACATTATCCTCATCGGGAAGCTGGTTGTTGCCGTAGCTGTTACGGTATTCATCCTCATAATCGGCGTCGCTGTCACCAACAACTGCAGCAGCAAGAGGAGTAAATATAGCTGTTTCTTCAACACCTATGAATGCGGTTATAACCGTTATATTATCCTTGCCGCCTCTTTCAAGGGCTGTTTTAACAAGCTTGCTTGCAACATCCTGAGCACTTTCACCGTTTGAAAGCACGGCGGTTATATCCTCATCGCTGAGCATATCGGTCAAGCCGTCACTGCAGAGAAGAAGAATGTCACCGTCATCAATATCATCAATAACGCTGATATTGGGAGAAAGATTTGCCTCCTCGGGGAATACACCGAGATGACGTGTAAGACGCTTTGCATCGGGAATCTTATACATATCATCCATCTGTGCCTGACCCGCATCAACAATGGTTTGTGCGTGAGTGTGGTCAAAGCTTATCTGCTCAAGAATTCCCTTTGAATAATGATATATTCTGGTGTCGCCTATGTTTACGCAAAAAATCTGACCCTTTACCGCAAACATTGCGGCAAGAGTGGTGCCCATTCTTTTGCCTCTTGCATTTATCTCGGCACAGATTCTGCTGTTTGCATCATCAAGACAGTTTGAGATTGCAAAGCTGAAATCCTCGCCGCTTTCATAAACGGTTGAAGCGTGTGCGGCAATGGTTTCGTTAGCTATGCCCGATGCAAGCTCACCGTAGCTTTCGCCGCCCATACCGTCACATACAGAAAGGTGAAACGGCTCTGCCATATTCTGAACAAAAGCCGAGCCTTTGCGTAAATCGCCGGTGGAAGTGAGTCTTCCGTTAAGGCTGTAGTTATCTTCGTTTTCTCTGCGAATTCTGCCCGCATGAGTTACGGCACACACATTCGCTCTAAGTTTTTTCATACTTACCCCCGATATATACTAACAACAATTTATCAGTCAAGAATACCGTTAGCCTTTGCCCAATCGTGATAAACCTCGATTGATCTTAGTCTTGCGGGACCGAGGTTATGGCTGCCTCTGGTGTGCCATTCCATATTGACGCCCTGAAGCTTTACAAGGTATTTTGCACTTGCCATAAAGCCTGAATCAATCGCATTATCAAGAAGGATAATCTGCTGATGTGTTTCTCTTGCAGCTTCAAGATCGCCCTTCACGAATTCATCCCACATCTTGACAAAAAGACCTGCTCCGCAGGAGGTGGGAGTTGCAATAACGCCTCTTGCACCCTTAACATATGCATCATAAAGGAGAGGAATGTTTGCCTGAAGAACGTTTGAATCGCCCTGAACGGCAATTTTAGCCTCGATTGTGGGCATTTTGCATGTTGTATCCTTGATACCCTTTATTTTGCCGGTTGCAGCAAGCTTACCGTAGGTTTCAGAATCCATAAGGTGGGGCTGAAGACCGGGGAATTCATAAAGAACAACGGGAAGCTCTGTTTTTGAAGAAAGCTCCATAATATAATCATAAAGCTGTGCGGGTCTGTCACACATGCCCTTTGTTACGAAAACAAGACCGCTTACGCCCTGCTGCTCAAGCTTTTTCATTTCTTCAACCTGGTCTGCAAAGCTCTCGGCAAGGTTACCGGTTGCAAAAACGGGAATTCCGTTTGAATTCTTAACCGCAAGGCCTGCACACTTAACTCTTTCTTCGGGAGTAAGCTCCATCATTTCAGATGAGCCGCAAACCGCAAAAAGATGCTGGGGCTTGAAGCCTGCCTGCCAGGAAACATACTCTTCGTATGCTCTGTAGTCAAGGCTTTTATCCCACTTGAAGGGAGTTAAAAGCAACGAATAAACGCCGGCAAATTCATTATAATTTGACATTAGAAACACCTTCTGTAAAATAATATTTTTGGTTTCAATGCATTATAACTCACTAATTGTCAAAAATCAATAGATATTCAATTAATAATTAATTATAAGGTTGACTTTTAAAGCGAATTGAAATAGAATTAAATGAATTTCATTTTTATTTTTGGAGAAAGATAATGAAAACAAATTCAAGCATAGGATTTTTTAAAAATATGGCAAGGCTTGCTTTGCCCATAGCCGCACAGCAGCTTCTTGTTTCCTGTGCTCAGCTTATTGACACGGCAATGGTAACTGCGCTCGGAAATGTTGTTGTTTCAGCGGTGGGAGTTTCATCAAGATGGATATTCCTGATGAACCTTTTTTATTTCGGCATTTCATCAGGCTCTGCCTCTCTGATTTCACAGTTCTGGGGAGCAAAAGAAAAAGAGAATATCCGCAAATCCTACGGTGTTGCCCTGATTTTTGCAATCGGCGTTGCGGTTGTTTTCTGCATTGCAATGTTTCTTATCCCCGAATATCTTGTAAGGATTTTTACAAGCGAAGTCCCCGTTATTGAAGAAGCAAAAAAATATTTGCAGATAGTTGCATTTATGGGAATTTTCGGTGCTTTTAATCAGGTTACCTGCACCGTTCTGCGTGCAACGGAAAAGGTCAACACCCCGCTTGTAACTTCGATTATTGCTGTTGTTACAAACACATTCTTAAACTATGTTCTGATTAACGGAAAGCTTGGATTTCCGTGTCTCGGAATACGCGGAGCTGCTCTTGCAACGCTTATTTCAACCGCCTTGCAGTCTGTTATTCTTATTATTTCAATCAGAACCACAAAGCAGGTTTTCAACGCTCCGGTAAAAACTTATTTCAGCTTTGATTGGGATTTTGTGCGACGCTTTTCGATTGTTGCTCTGCCCGTTGTTTTTAATGAGGGAATATGGGCAATCGGCACAAATATTTATTCAATGGTTTTTGCAAGGCAGGGCAACGAAGCCTATGCGGGCTACACCATTTTCAGTTCAATCGAGCAAATTGCATTCGTTTTCTTTGTTGGTGTTTGCCACGCCTGCTCAATAATGACGGGCAAAACAATCGGTGAGGGCAAAGAAAATGAGGCATATAAGCTCGCGAAAAAATTTGTTGTTATGACTCCGATTGTGGGTCTGATAACGGGCAGCGTTCTTGCCTTTTTCAGAGAACCTCTGCTTTCTCTTCTGGATATTGAAACTCAGGGTGCATTCAATCTTGCTTCATCGCTCATTCTGCTTTATTGCATATGGCTGCCGATAAGAAACATCCCCTACACCCTCATAGTCGGCACCTTCAGGGCGGGCGGCGACACAAAAATCGGCATTGTTTATGACTGCGTATCGCTTTATCTCATTGGTGTTCCCGTTGTTTGTTATCTGGGACTTGTTGCAAAGGTTGATTTTGTTTATCTTCTTGCGGCAATGTATATTTGCGAGGATTTGCCGAAAACCGTAATGAGCCTGATACGCTTCAAGAGCAAAAAATGGATAAGAAATCTTACTGACGGGTAAGGAAAAAGCTGAAGCTCACGCTTCAGCTTTTTTATTTCAGCTTATTATATATCGTGTCATATATGCATTCTATGCCCTGACGGAGCGAAGTTTTTTCAAGAAAATTATAAAGCCATTCGGGTGCATTTTTCTTCAGCATTGTTTCAGGCTTGGCAGCTGCATATCCGCCGCTGTATCCGACTGCTTCGCCGTTACTAACGGTAAAATCAAAATGTGAAGAACAGAACGGAGTCAGGCTGCCGATTTCAATATAATTAACCGTTATTCCCGCATAAACCGAGCCTTCATCGGGCAGCTCACCGCTGAACGGAACAAATGCAGTTTCTCCGCTTGAAATGAAGCCCGAATCCGAAACATCAAACTCCAAATTGACACCGTCGGCAATTACCGAAAGAATCTTGATATGATTGGAATCGCTGATATTTTTGATATTCAGCGTTTTATCTTTGCTGTTTATAAAGCCCGAAAGACTTTTGTCGAATCCCGCATAAACCGTTCTGTAGGAATGATTTGAAATTTCAAACTGCGGATAATCGGGGTCTGAATAAATATCCTTGATTTCATCGGTAAGCAAAAGCTTTGTTACAAGCGAGCGGGTGTAGTCTTCATAATAAT
The DNA here is from genome assembly GCA_937880805.1 of uncultured Clostridia bacterium. Taxonomy (GTDB): domain Bacteria; phylum Bacillota; class Clostridia; order Oscillospirales; family Acutalibacteraceae; genus CAG-177. The sequence goes on along the minus strand of CALGRR010000001.1, from coordinate 24,071 downwards.
ACTGACCGTGATACTGTCCGTCAACAAACCAGGTGTTTTCGGGCAGATAAGCACTTGATGCATCAATTTCCATTGATGGCGAAATATGGTTATGACTTGGGTATGAACAAGAGGTTTTAACGCCCTGATAGCCGTTTGCAAATCTTTTGCCGAGAGGTGCACAGGTGGCACCCGAAACACCCTTTGCAGGCAAAACGGCATCGCCGTTGTTTTCTCCTCCAAGGCATACGCTGCTGCCCGTGCTGCACAGAATAAATATTTCTGTTCCGTTTTCTTTGCAGGCTGCAAAGGTTTCGGGAAGATTTTCCATAACCTCATAATGCACTTTATCCGCAGCATCAATTATCAGCTTATTCTCAACGGGGTCAAGAATTTCGGCTTTCAGACCTTCGTAATATTCGGTTGAGCAAAGTGCCCAGATACTCGGCCAATATTTTATTATATCGGTTAACCCTTCGGAGCACACGGTCTGAGCGAAATCGCCAAGACCCTCAAGCCTTTCTGAATATTCAAAAAATCTGGCAAAATTGCTTTCTCCCCTTGTTGCCGTTTCAAAAAACTTTATCAGAACCTCAAGCGGAAAATCAATATTCCGTGTAAAAATTCTGTATGGAATATCCGTTCCTCCAAGTGCGGGAACGCTCATAACAGCTTTGCCAACATCCTTCTCGCTGCCGTAGCGGGTAAGATATGTTGAGGTAATCAGTCCGCCGTAGCTCAATGCAAAAACATTAACCTTTTCGGCTCCCGTATATTCTTTTATCGCTTTTATATAGCTTCTGAGATTTTCAGAAATCGTGAAGGGATCCATTCTTGAATCATACTGAAAAACAAAAACCTGCGACGGATCGGTCACAGTTGAAAAATATTCGCAGAACGGTATCTCATAAAGATATTTTTTACGGTTTTCATCAGAGAGCATATATTCAAGATTTGAGGTTTGCGGATTGTTGGGATAAAATCCGATATTATATTCTGATGTGCCGTCTGGCAGGCAGGAAAGCTTTTCAAGAATTGCTGCCGCACCCTCTCCGAGCGTTGCCGCAAAATTATCTTTTCTTCCTATAAGCAGCCCTGCTGTTGATTTTGCAAGGTTTGAAAAATCGTCTTTTATTCTGCCGAAAACATCGTCGGCTTCGATTCCCCACACCTTTTTTTGATTTTCTTCTCCGAAATCAAGATAAAGCTGTGAACACATAAAACCCGAAATCAGAATGGTTGGTATATTCTTTTTAACGGCAAAGGCCTCTGCGTTTATTGCAGAAAAAGCCATAACCGTGCAAATCAAAACAGAAATGATTTTTTTCATTCAGCCACACCTCCGTATCTGTAATTATTTTAGCACTATGCCTTTCTCAATTCAATATTTTATAAAAAAATGCACAGAAAATTAACAAAATAAGTTGCGGTGAAAAATGCCGTATGATATAATCGCAATTAATAATAATGCAGGGAGCTGTTAAAATGAACAGTATATTCAACTCCGTTCCCCTTCCCGATTTATCCTCACCCGAAGAGTATTATTGCGGAAGAGGCACACATCTTCTTCGTTACAACAACTGCACAAAAACTGTTTTTGACTCATATTGCAATAAACTTGAAAGCAGCGGATTCAGGCTTTATCAGGCAAACATAATTGAAGATAATGAATTCAGAACATACTGCTCTGATTTAACGGTGCACACATATTATTGTGAAGGCGAAAGAATAATGAGAATTATCGCCGACCCCGACTTGCCCTCTTACAGTAAAGAACCCGAATGCGGCAATGATGTTCCGCCCGTTTTGTGGCAGTTTGAGGTTGACCATTCACTCATTGACTGCGGAATGTGCTATTTTGTGAGATGCGGCGACGGCTCATTTTTTGTTATTGACAGTGCTCACACATATTCGGTTAACGATGATATAAGAATATGCGAATTCTTAAAGAAAATGAACGGCGGCAAAAAGCCCGTTGTTTCGGGCTGGTTTTTCTCTCACGCCCACGATGACCATATATGCAAATTCCTTGATGTTATTGATTATCACAAGGATGAAATTGACATTAAGGCGATTTATTATAATTTTCCTTCGTCAGATAACGAAGACGGCATTTATTGGGGCACTCCCGCAATAAAGCTCATTGAACGCTTTGAAGCAACTATGGATAAGAACCCCGATATTAAAAAAATCAGGCTTCACGCAGGCCAGCATTTTTATATCGGCAACCTTGAATTTGATGTTCTTTGCACTCACGAGGATGTTTTTCCCGCACATTTCAGAGATTTCAACAACACCTCTGTTTCGCTTATGATGAAGGCCGGAGACTGCAAAGTTCTTTTTCCCGGTGACAGCTCTGCCGAAAGCGATAAAATCATTATTAAACGATATAAGGATTTTCTCAGATGCGATGTTGTTCAGATGTCGCACCACGGTCATTCGGGCACCTCGCCTGAATTCTACCGCCGTGCAAATGCCCAATGCATTCTTTTTCCCATAACGGAAATCAAATTTGACGAAGAGCTTCCCCGCCAGGAAGCAAATCGGGTTGCCATTGAAATTTCAAAGGAATATCACATTGCATCAAACGGAACGGTTGAAATTCCCCTGCCCTATGTTTACGGCAACACAAAAATTCTGCCTGACGAAACCTTTGAAGATTTCAACGGAATTTATAATCTCTGGGCATACGAATATACGGAAGAAAGAAAACAGCAGTTATATAACGATTTTCTTAAAAGAAGCGGTAAATCCGAATAAAACAAAGAGCTCTCTGTGTAAAAAACACAGAGAGCATTTTTTATTTAAAAGAATAGTTATATACCTTTGCCCAGGCTTTAACTCTGTCTTTATTCCACTTCTTGGGCATCATTGCACAAGCGGCGGAAACCTTGCCCATTCTAACACCGCAGGCAACAATCTTTTTAAGAAGCTCGGGGTCGCGGCAAACACCCTTTGCCTTGTTAATCAAATCCTTGGGGTCAAGCTTCATCGAACTGCCGAGACTTGTAAAATCGGCATCCATAGTAACATCATCCTGATTGATGATTCCGCTGTCGATAACAAAATCAACCTCCTGAGGAGTAAGTGTCAGAAGCAAAAGCTTTGCACAGGCAAGCGGTGCAAGACCCGCACCGAGTTGTTTATAATATTCAACCTGATATTTCCAGAGTGTTTCTGCAGTAAATTCGCAATCCTTATCTTTAAGCACCGCCTGAGCAAGCATACCTGCCGCTTTAAAGGCATTTGCCATACCCGAGCCGATAAGGGGAACTGTCATAAATGCACTGTCGCCGATTGCGGCATAACCGTCACCCACCATAACCGCAAGCTGCTGACGAACGGGAATATCAACAAACTGACCGCCTCTTAATTTTTCTCTGCCGAGTCTGGGGTTATCCTGACGCAGATATTCGGTAAAGCTTTCAACCTCATCAATATCAAAATCATCAAATCTGCCAATAAGAACATCCGTATGTTCTTCTTCGCTTGCAACCCAGCTGATGCCGAGTTTTCCGCCTTTAAAAAGCATAACCTTGAATTTAGCTTCAACCTCTTCTTCGGAAGCAACATTATAAAACGCTCTGTATATGGTTATTTTTTCATTGCGGGCAACTTCTTTTTCTATTGAAAAACTTTCAGGCAGATTTCTTCTTACGGGCGAATTCATACCGCACGCATCAATAATCAAATCGCCGTAAACATCGCCCTTTTCGGTCTGAATGCCAACAACTCTGCTGCCGAGAATAATCGGAGCCTTTACCTCGCACTCATATTCTATCTTTACGCCGCAGTTAAGAGCGTGGTTAATCAGATGCTCATAAATATCACGGCGTTCCATCTTTATTTCACGTCTTTCCGGAGAAACACGCTGTTTTAACCCAATCGGCGATGTGGGCCCGAAAAATGTCATATCCTCTTTATATTCGTATTTATCTTCGGGGGGCATTTCAATACCCGCCGCTGCAAGTGCCTTGGGTGCAAAAATGTCGGTCCAGTCATAGCCGAGGGTGCCCTCTTTTTTCTTTTCGTAAACAGTTACATCAAAGCCTTCTTTTGCGAGAAGAGCTGCCGCCGCAATACCGCCGTGACCGAGACCTGCAACAATAATTCTTTTACCCATAATAATCCTCCGCAATTCTATAATGATATAATAATACCATAATCAATAAAATTTATCAACAGAATGCATAAAAATATGCAAAATAACTTTCATTTTCGGTTTTAGAAATTTAAAAGATTGCAATTTTTGAAAGATTTTTTGTGAATAGTTGCAAAAATCGCCCGCAAATGTGTATTGATTAAACATTTTTTACAAAATTTTGAAAGTGTAAAGAAAAATGTTGCAATTTCAGAACTATCGGTATAAAATATCAATATTATATATTGTATCGTTTTAACTTGCTAAAGAGTTATGCGAAATGATTTTGGTAATACACAGCTTTAAGGAGTGTTTTTTATGAGTTATATCCAGCGCACTATTGATGCGGTTGCAAAGAAAAACGCAACCGAGCCCGAGTTTGTCCAGACAGTAACCGAGGTTTTTGAATCACTTAAACCCGTTATTGACCAGCATCCCGAATATGAGAAGTTTGCTCTTCTTGAAAGAATGGCTGAACCTGAAAGACAGATTTCTTTCAGAGTTACCTGGGTTGACGATAACGGCAACGTTCAGGTTAACAGAGGCTACAGAGTTCAGTTCAACGGAGCTATCGGCCCCTACAAGGGCGGTCTTCGCTTCCATCCTTCCGTATACATCGGCATTATGAAGTTCCTTGCTTTTGAGCAGACCTTCAAAAACAGCCTCACAGGTCTTCCCATCGGCGGTGCAAAGGGCGGCTCCGATTTTGACCCCAGAGGCAAGAGCGACAGCGAAATTCTTCGTTTCTGCCAGGCTTTTATGACAGAGCTTTACAGACACATCGGCCCCGATATTGACGTTCCCGCAGGTGACATCGGTGTTGGCGGCAGAGAAATCGGTTATCTTTACGGTCAGTACAGACGCATCAGAGGTGCTTTTGAAAACGGCGTTCTCACCGGTAAGGGTCTTTCATACGGAGGTTCTCTCATCAGACCCGAAGCAACCGGCTACGGTGCAACATATTATGCAGTTGAAATGTTCAAGCATTTCGGCGAAGAAATCAAGGGCAAGACCTTTGCAATTTCAGGCTTCGGCAATGTTGCCTGGGGTGCTGTTAAGAAGATAACAGAGCTTGGCGGTAAGGTTCTTACCATTTCAGGCCCCGACGGTTATGTTTACGATAAAGACGGCATCAGCACAGATGAAAAAATTGAATATATGCTCGAAATGAGAGCATCGGGCCGCGATAAGGTTCAGGACTATGCCGATAAATTCGGTGCTGAATTCCACGCAGGCGAAAAGCCCTGGGGAGTTAAGGTTGACGTTGCAATGCCTTGTGCAACACAGAACGAAATCGATATGGCTCAGGCTGAAAAGCTTGTTGCAAACGGCGTTCCCTACTACATTGAGGTTGCAAATATGCCCACAACAAATGATGCTCTTGCATATCTCAAGGCAAACTGCAAGGCTGTTGCTCCCTCAAAGGCAGTTAATGCAGGCGGCGTTGCTGTTTCAGCTCTTGAAATGAGCCAGAACTCAATGAGATACAGCTGGACCGCTGAAGAGGTTGATGCAAAGCTCAAGCAGATTATGAAGGATATTCACAATAATTCTGCCGCTGCAGCCGAAAAATACGGCCTTGGCTATGACCTTGTTGCAGGTGCAAACATTGCAGGCTTCATTAAAGTTGCCGATGCAATGATGGCTCAGGGACTTATCTAAAACTTATTTATTACAATAAATTGACCCCCGAACTTCTCAGTTCGGGGGTCAATTTATTTGTATTCATCAGAACAAATCTTCCTGATTTGCTGTTTTGATGCCCGCACCTGCAAGTGCGGCAGCGGCAAGCTGATTATCGTCAACACGGAAAATCATATAAGCTCCCGCCTTTGAGGAGTTGAATGCATATGTATATTCAACAATAACATTAGCATCCGAAAGCACTTCAAGGATTGATGCAAGGCTGCCCGGAGTATCCGAAATTGCAGCAGCAAGAACATCTGTTACGGTTGTTATGTATCCGCCCTCTTTGAGTGCGGCATCAGCAGTTTTGGGATCATCACAGATAAGGCGGAGAATGCCGAAATCCTGTGTATCCGCTATTGAAAGTGCTCTGAGGTTTATATTGTGGTCAGCAATGTATCTGGTTGCTTCTGCAAGCTTACCCTTTTTGTTTTCAATGAAAACCGAAATCTGTTTAACGCTCATTTCTTTAACTCCTTTCAATTAATCGTGAAGCTTTCTCTTATCTATAACTCTTACTGCCTTGCCTTCACTTCTTGTGATGGTCTTGGGAGCAACAAGATGAACCTTAGGATTGATGCCGAGCATTGTTTTGATTGCGTTTGCAAGAGCCTTTTCCTTTGCAGCAAGATCCTTAACTGTATCGGAGAACTGCTCGGGAGTGAGCTCAACGGAAACATCGAGTGTATCGGTATTGTTTGCTCTGTCAACCTCTATAAGATAGTTAGCTGAATAGCCCTCTTTAAGAAGGACTGTTTCAATCTGTGAGGGAAACACATTAACGCCGCGGATGATAAGCATATCATCGCTTCTGCCCATAGGCTTGCACATTTTAATGAGTGTTCTTCCGCAGGAGCATTTCTTTCTTGAAAGAACACAAATATCTCTTGTGCGGTATCTGAGAAGCGGGAAAGCCTCTTTATCAAGGCTTGTGAAGACGAGTTCACCCTTTGAACCTTCGGGAAGAACTTCTCCCGTTTCGGGGTCAATAATCTCTGCAAAGAAGTGGTCTTCATTGATGTGCATACCGCTCTGCTCTTCGCACTCAAATGATACGCCCGGTCCGCTTGTTTCGGTCAGACCGTAAATATCATATGCTTTTATACCGAGAGATTTTTCAATGTCACGACGCATTTCTTCTGTCCAGGGTTCTGCTCCGAAGATACCTGCCTTAAGGTCAATATCATCGGGAGTAAGACCCATTTCTTTAAGAGTTTCGCCAATATAGGCTGCATATGAGGGTGTGCAGCAGATAATTGTTGAATGAAGATCCTGCATAAACTGAATCTGACGCTCTGTATTGCCTGATGACATCGGCAGAGTAAGACAGCCAACTTTATGCGAGCCGCCGTTAAGGCCGGGACCGCCGGTGAAAAGACCGTAGCCGTAAGCTACCTGGCAAACATCTTCATTTGTGCCGCCTGCTGCAACAATGGCTCTTGCACAGCACTCTTCCCAAAGATTAACATCCTCCTGAGTATAGAATGCAACAACACGGCGGCCTGTTGTGCCGCTTGTTGACTGAATTCTTACGCAGTTTTTGAGGTCTGTTCCGAGAAGCCCGTAGGGGTATGCATCACGCAAATCCGCTTTGGTAAGAAACGGAAGCTTATGCAAATCGTCAATGGATTTGATGTCATCGGGAGTTACTCCCTTTTCATCCATAAGGTCACGGTAATACTTTACGTTTTCATAAACGTGCTTTACCTGCTTGACAAGCTTTTCATTCTGGATAGCCCTTATTTCTTCAAGCGAGGCTGTTTCAATTTCAGGCTGATAGTATTTTGCCATTGGGGTCATCTTCTTTCTTATAAATTAAATATTATATCCCATTTCAAATGCCTTGAGGTTGAGCTCGAGGAATTTGGGAGGAACGCTCTCTTTGAGAGCCTTTATCCACACTTCTTTTTCAAGAGGCATATTCTTTGCCATTGCACCGATAAGCACAACGTTTACCGCCTTTGATGTGCCTGCTTCAACAGCCATAGGCAATGCATCAACGGTTTCAACGGCAGCACCCGCAGCTTTTATTGCATCAATGATGCCTTCGGGATATTCTGCCGCACCCATAACAACGGGCATAGGGTCCATCTGCTGGGTGTTAACAATAATTTTGCCGTCTTTTTTAAGATATTCAAGCCATCTTGCAGCCTCAAGCTGCTCAAAAGCAAGAATAATATCCGCTTCACCCTTTTCAATAATGGGAGAAGCAACCTTTTCGCCGTAGCGGACATAAGTTACAACGGAGCCGCCACGCTGGCTCATTCCGTGAACTTCAGAAACCTTAACATCGTAGCCGCAATCAAGAAGTGCCGCGCCGAGAATTCGGCTTGCAAGCAATGTGCCCTGACCGCCGACACCGACAATCATAATTGATTTATTCATTCTTATGCTCCTCCCCTCTTATTCAATAGCACCGAATTTGCAAAGCTGACTGCAGACATTGCATCCGAGGCACTGTGTGAAATCAATCTGTGCCTTGCCGTCTTTCATACTGATGGCGGGGCAGCCTATCTTCATACACATTTTGCAGGATTTGCATTTATCCGCATTAACCTTAAGGGGCGGATTATGCTTAACTGTTTTAAGAAGTGCACAGGGTCTTCTTGAAATAACAACTGCGGGGCCGTCTGCTTCAAGAGCCTGCCTGATGCCCTCTTTTGTTTCTGCAAGATTATAGGGGTCAACAACAATAACGTTCTGAATACCTACTGCCTTTGCAAGTGCCTCAAGGCTTACTGCATTTGCGGGCTCACCCTTGATATTCTTGCCGGTTGTGGGATTCTGCTGATGACCGGTCATACCCGTTATTGAGTTATCAAGAATAATAACAACGGAATCCGTTGCGTTATATGCAATATTGATAAGACCGGTTACACCCGAATGAATGAAGGTTGAGTCGCCGATAACGGCAACGCTCTTCTTTGCGTTTGCGGGGTCTGCGGCGTTTCTGCCGTGAAGTGCCGAAACTGATGCACCCATACAAAGAACGGTATCAATCATACCGAGGGGCTGTGCAAAGCCGAGAGTGTAGCATCCGATGTCACCGCTTACGGTAACATTGAGCTGCTTTAATGCATAGAAAAGTCCTCTGTGGGGGCAGCCTGCACAAAGCACGGGAGGTCTGGGCACAATATTTACATCTGCTTTAACGCTCTCCGCCTCTTTGCCGAGAATAACCTTGGCAATAAGGCTCTGCGAATATTCACCCTGAAGAGTAAAGGCATCCTTGCCGATAACCTCAACACCGTGCTTACGGCAATGGGTTTCAATATAATCATCAAGCTCTTCGAGCACATAAACCTTTTCGCATTCTGCGGCAAAGCTCTTTATAAGGTCAACGGGAAGCGGATATACGCAGCCGAGCTTAAGATATGATGCATTCTCGCCAAGGGCTTCCTTTGCATACTGATAGCAGATACCCGAAGTGATAACACCGATTTTTTTGCTGTTATATTCAACGGTGTTAAGTCCGTCTGCACCTGCTTCGCAATAAGCAGTCTGGTCAAGAATTCTCTGCTCAACCTTAACGTGCTTGCCTTTTGCATTTGCGGGCACCATAACATACTTCTGGGGATTCTTAACATATTCTTTGAGTCCGTTATCAACTCTTTCACCAACGGGAGCAACGCTTCTTGAATGTGCAACTCTTGTTGTGAGTCTGATAATAACGGGTGTATCGAATTTTTCAGAAAGCTCAAATGCTCTCTTTGTGTAATCAAGGCATTCGGCTGAATCCGAAGGCTCAAGCATCATTGTTTTTGAGCCCATCGCATAGTGGCGGGAATCCTGCTCATTCTGCGAGGAATGCATTCCGGGGTCATCCGCAACAAGAAGAACCATACCTGCATTTACGCCGGTATATGATGCTGTAAAAAGAGGGTCTGCGGCAACATTGAGTCCAACGTGCTTCATTGCACAGAATGAACGTGCACCTGCTACGCTTGCACCGAAAGCAACCTCTGCGGCAACCTTTTCATTGGGTGCCCACTCTGAAAAAATCTCATCATATGTAGCGGCAAATTCGGTAACCTCCGTGCTGGGAGTGCCGGGGTAGCTTGAAACTACTCGGCAGCCCGCTTCATAGAGGCCTCTTGCAACCGCTTCATTACCTAAAAACAGTTTATTCACTGATTTTCCTCCTACCGATTATATCTGATTATTTGTTTATTTTCATTTCAACCTGCGTCGCAACAACGCTCTCGCCGCAGTAAATCTTGCGAAGCTTGGGTTTTTCAATCTTGCCCGTGGGATTACGGGGAACTTCTGCAAAAATGATTTTATGGGGACGCTTGTATCTGGGAAGGTCACGGCAGAAATCGTTTATATCCTCTTCATCCGCCTTACAGCCTTCTTTTATCTCAATTATTGCTGCCGCAATTTCACCGAGTCTTGCATCGGGAAGACCTATAACGGCAACATCCTTGATTGCTTCGTGCTTGCGAAGGAAATCTTCAATCTGAACGGGGTAAAGATTTTCGCCGCCCGAAATGATAACATCCTTCTTTCGGTCAACAAGATAGATAAATCCGTCTTCATCCTCCTGTGCCATATCGCCGGTATGAAGCCATTCGCCGTGAAGCACTTCATTTGTTGACTTTTCATCGTTATAGTAGCAAAGCATAACGCCGGGGCCTTTAACTGCAAGCTCACCTACATCGCCTCTTGCAACGGTGTTGCCGTTTTCATCAACGATTTTGGTTTCCCAGCCGTAGCCCGCCTTGCCGATTGCACCAACCTTATGAACATTTTCAACACCGAGGTGAACACAGCCGGGGCCGATGGATTCACTCAGACCGTAGTTTGTGTCATATTCGTGATGCGGGAAAATCTTAAGCCATCTTTTGATGAGGCTGGGCGGAACGGGCTGAGCACCAACATGCATCAGACGCCACTGAGCAAGATTATATCGGTCAAGCTCAATATCTCCTCTGTCAATCGCATCAAGAATATCCTGAGCCCAGGGAACAAGCAGCCAGACTATTGTGCATTTTTCTTCGGAAACGGCTTTTATAATCCATTCGGGCTTTGCACCCTTGAGAAGAACCGCCTTGCTTCCCGTGAGAAGGCTGCCAAACCAATGCATTTTTGCACCCGTGTGATAAAGAGGCGGTATGCAGAGGAAAACATCATCTTTGGTTTGTGAGTGGTGATGCTGCTCTGCTTTGCACGAATGAACAAGGGCTTTATGTGCATGGAGAATCGCTTTGGGGAAGCCCGTTGTTCCCGATGAAAAATAGATTGCTGCGTGGTCATCATCCGAAAGCTCTATTGAGGGGCTCTTTGATGTGCAGTATGTAACAAGCTTATTATAGCTTTCTGCAAAGGTGGGGCAGTCACCGCCGAGATATAAGCGAAGCCTTACATCGGGAATGCGGTCTGAAATCTGCTCCATTCTGCCCACAAACTCGGGGCCGAAAACTATTGCATCGCTCTCTGAAAGCTTGAGGCAGTATTTGATTTCGTCTGCCGTGTATCTGTAATTTAGGGGTACTGCGAGAGCACCGGTTTTGAGAATACCGAAATAGATGGGCAGATATTCAATGCAGTTCATAAGAAGAATTGCAACTCTGTCGCCCTTTTTGATTCCTCTTGAAAGCAAGAGATTTGCAAAACGGTTGGCTCTTTTATCAAAATCCTCCCAGGTTATTTCGTTTCTGCCGGGGGTGTTTGCACCCTGCTCAATCAGAGAATATTCACGCCACGTAACGCGGCTTTTTTCCTGAAGCTCAGGGTTGATTTCAACAAGACTCACATCATCCTTATAAAGTCTTGCGTTTCTTTCCAGAAAATCTGTGATAGGCATATCTTCATTCCTTTTCCAATATTTTGTAATTAATTAAATATAACAGACTGTAAACGGAAAGCTTACGCAATCCGTTTACAGAAATAATCAAATATTTTTATTCCGCTGTAATCTCACCGTTATAGAAGAACTCTGTTTCTTTTTCGTTGGTTGACTTTGTAACGGCACTGACTGCAGCACAGAGAATAATTGAGCAAATCATTGCAACGCAGGCAAACACGGGTCCCTTGCCCGCAAGCCATACAAGGGTTTCGCTTGAAGCAAATCCGCTGATTATCTTTGCTCCCGCAGGAATAATCGCAATGGCAAAGCCGCCGATAATTCCTGCCCAGGCACCCTTGGTATTCATCTTCTTATAATAGAGTGAAAGAACGTAGGGAGCAAGGAATGAGCCCGAAATTATTCCCCATGAATAGCTCATCATATCAAGAATTGCAGTGTCTGTATTTGCGATTACATACGAACATATAACAAATATAACACACAATGCCTTAATTGTAAATGATGATTTTTTCTCTGACATATTTTTTTTGAAATGGCGGATAAAATCTATTGTAAGAGTTGAGCTTGCTGTCAGAGTTACAGAGCAGAGAGTTGAAACGGATGCCGCAATAAGAAGCACAAGAACTATGCCGAGAAGAACAGAGGGAAGCTCTGATTCGGCAAGCATCTGAGGAACTATATAATCCTGCACGATAAAGTTGGGGTCTGCAGGGTCATTAAGCTGTGCATATGTAAAATATCTGTAGCAGAGAGAGCCGATGAAATATCCGCCGCCTGCAACGAGAAAAGCAAAGAAGGTTGAAATTGTGATGCCTTTTTTAGCCTGCTTATCATCCTTGATGCCGAAATACTTTGTGACCATCTGAGGCAGTCCCCAGGTGCCGAAGCTTGTCATAAGAACCGTTGCCCAGAGTGAAATCCACTGTGATGCGGTAAGTTCAGGCAAACCGTTCTGTGCACTCGGCTGAGAGCCGAGATTCTTTGCATATTCGGCAAGTCCGCTGAATCCGCCAACCGAATCGCAGCGAATAACGCATACGATGAGAAGTGCAACACCGAACATCATAACAATGCCCTGCATAAAATCTGCTCTTGCCTGAACGAGATAGCCTCCGAAAACAAGAAGCAAAGCGGCAACAACAGCAATAATAATCATACAGATTTCAACATCAATTCCCAAAAGAACATCTGCAACGGAAGCAAGTCCCTTATAAACAGATGCCGAATAGGGAATGAGGAAAATAAATATGACAAGGCAAGCAAAAAGCTTCATTGCATTGCTTGAATAACGCTTATCGAGAAATTGAGGCATTGTTTTGATTTTAAGGCGGGAGGATGCATCTCTTGTTCTTCTAGCAAGCACCTTCCAGGCAAGCCACGAACCGAAAACCGCATTACCTATACCTGCAAGCACACCCCAGAGTGCATAGGATTTACCCGTGCCGCCCGCATAGCCTACAAACATAACTGCCGAAAAATAAGCAGTGCCGTATGAAAGAGCAGAAAGCCACGCACCTGCATTTCTTCCGCCAACGGTAAGGTCGGCAATGCTCTTTGCCTTTTTGCCCTGAGTTACGCCGATGGCAATCATTGCAACAACATAAACGGCTATTGTTATCCAAACAGCAATATTACCCATTTCTGTACCACCCTTGTTTATCGCTTTAAAGCTTTTATCTTTTAACGCTTTTATCTTTTAAAGCGTGATGTATGTATGATATATCAAAATTTTATGTTTGTCAACCCAAAACAGCAAGTTTTTTTAAAAAAACACGGCATATACAGAGTTCTTCTGCATATGCCGTGTTATATTTTATACTTTTTAAATTAATTCGGAATTCGTAATGAAGAGTCTGCGACGGCAATTATAGTCAATCCTCAGGCGTACCGCCAGCTCCTTTGCCAAAGGAGCCCAAAAGGTTAATTACAGTTTAAATGAAGATTGTTATAAAATCGGTCATAGGCGGAGCCTATCCGAAATTATTCATTATTCATTCAAAACTATACTTATTGTTTTTCCGACTGCTTCTTTACATACCAGCTTATTATTTTGTCAAAAAGTGATTTCTTTTCACCCTCTGCAGAAGCTCCGGGCGATACCGATTCGCTGTCTGAAAGGTCAATTTCTTCGGCACTGAGTTTATATGAGTTCGCAAATATTTCAAGCACCTGCTTTCTGACCATTCCCCTGAGAGGAATATGCGAAACCATACCGTAGGTTGCAGCCTGGCCGCTGTCGGCAAGCTCGGGATGAGCCCTTACGATTTCAACCGCTTCCTTCAAATCTTCAAGATACTGCTCAACAACCTTATCGTGGGGTGCGGTTACCATTGCGTGAAGAGCATCGGGACGCTGAATTCTGTCGATATGCCAGCCCTTCTTTTCCATAACATCGCCCAGAGCAAAAACGTTAACGCTGCTGTCGGTTGATTTATATGCAAAAAGGCTTGCAATGGGGCTGCCGATAATTTCAAAGCAGCCAATATCCCTAATTCCTTTTTTCAGCTTTTCGGCAACCTCAACGGTTTTCTTTGCAAGGGCTTTGTAGCCTTCAACACCGTTTGCCTGAATTGCCGCCCAGGCAGCCGCATAAGCACCGCCGGGTCTTGTGCCGAGAAAAGCGGGAGATGCAAACATTCCGCCCGGCCAGCTTTCGTTAACAAAAACCTGATGCTTGAAATAATCAATGTTTCTGTAAAGAATGCAGGATGCACCCTTTGCCGCAAAGCCGTATTTATGAATATCGGCAGAGATTGAGGTTACACCCTCAACCCTGAAATCCCAGAGAGGCACGTTGCCGCCGTTCATTTCGATAAACGGAAGAATATAGCCGCCTACGCAGGAATCAACGTGAAGAGGGATATTATGTTTTTTTGCAATTTTTCCGAGCTGTTCAATGGGGTCGATAATGCCGTGGGGATATTCGGGAGCCGAACCTAAAATCATAACGGTGTTTTTATTAACCATTTTTTCAACCGCTTTGACATCTACCCCCCAATCGGAAGCAAGGGGTGCTCTGCGGATTTTAACTCCGAAATACTCCGCACCCTTATCCCAGGCAACGTGAGCTGTTTCGGGAATAATCATTTCAGGCTTTTTAATGCCCTTTGACCTGCCTAAATCACGGTATGTTTTAACGGCAAGCATACAGCTTTCGGTGCCGCAGGAGGTCATTACGCCGCAGGCTTCGTCATCAACGTGAAAAAGGCGTGCGGTAAACTTAAGAACATCCTTTTCGAGCCTTTTAAGGCTTTTGAATGCGGTGGGATTAAGACCGTTTGCAGAGAAATATTTTGCATAAGCCTTTTCGAGAAACTGTGTATATTCCTCATTCAGATAATAAACAAGGCTCCAGGTTTTCGCTTCTTTATAGTTGGGGTCATCCTTGCCGAAATTATCAAGCTCTGCAAGTATTTCCTCAAAAGGTCTGCCGTTATCGGGCGCACAACCAATCATTTTTATCTCTCCTTAAAATTCAGGATAAGCCGCCATAATAATATGACGGCTTGATTATTATAACGGTAAGTTTTCAAACAGCCAATATGCACCTATTCCGAGATAATTACCGATTGCATAACCGATAATTCCCGTTGCAAGTCCCGAAACCAACGCAGCGTTGTTTTTGAGTGAAGTTGCAACAACAGGCACAAACGGCGGTGAACAGATTGCCGAAACAGAGGTTATAAGCATTGTATCGGAATCTATCTTTGCTATCTTGCAAAGCAATGCGTGAAGAATCATACTGCCGAAAATAGAGCAGGCAATATATATAAGAATTGTATAATTTATGTTTATAATCTTTGAAATATCCGACATTGTTGCAACGGTGAAGCAGAAAACATAAATTATATACATGCCCGCCTGAGATGTTCTTTTAATGCTTCTTACTGGCTTGATGAATGAGCAGGCGATTGAAAGAGTGGTTATGAGCAGAATAGTAACTGCAGTTTCATAACCCTTTACAAAAGTTCCCGCAACATAGGACACGCCTACTATTGCTGCGGAAAGCAGGAATGCAAGGCAGATTTTACCGAAAACCGCAGGCTTGAAAAAGCCTTTATACGAGGTTTCTGAATCTGTTGATACTTCCTCGCCGTCAATGCTGATATTCTTATCGCCTTCAAAAGGCTTGAGTTTGAAAATCCTGATAATAACTTTTCTTGCACCCGAGGTTACAAGAAGCATATAGAAAATTGAAATAACCATATCATATGTGTTGAATATGGTGTAGGTTGTTTCGTCAACGCCGATTGCGGTTTTGATTGAAGCTATATTCGGAGTGCCGCCGGTATAAACACCGATTGCAAGACCCGCATACTTGGACGCCTCGGGATTATCCTTGAATACAAGTTGAAGAATAAACACAACCGTTGCTATTGAAACAACAGCAAGAAGCATACAGATGATGCCTTTCTTGGCTGTTTTCATCCACTTTTTGATGTCTACAGAAAACAGAATTAAGGGCAAGGCAAGGCAGATGCTTACATCCTGCATTGTTGTTTGTATTCCCGAAAAGCTTTCAGGCAAAATTCCGATGTTACCCACAAGAATACCGAGCAGGTAGCATATGAGCACAATTCCTATTTTTTCAACTGCTTTAAATCGGTTGTTAAGCCAAATTATCGGTGCAGGAACAAGAAGAAAAAGTGCTGCAATAAGAATATTCAAATTATTTACCCCCGTTTTTTCACTTATTTAAGCGAATCACGAACATTTGAGAAGAAATATTCCTTGCGTTCTTCGTTATCAATAACCTTTACGGGCTTAACCTGATTGAGGTTTGCACCCTTTGCTCTGAGAACCTTTTCGCGGTAATCCTCATATGTGCCGTTACGAAGGAATTTGACCTCGCAATGACCGAGAGCACCGTTTCTGATAAGCGGAGGAACAAGAACATTGGTTTCGCAAAGACGCTTTTCAAATATCTCGGCATAGCGTGAGCATTCGCTGTCGGGAATATCCTTGCTCATAGGCTCAATAAGAACAACATAGTGACCGGGTGAGGTTGAACGGTCGGGATAAATGCAGTAGCCTGCGAAATCCTCGCCGACCTCCTTTGAAAGGTCGTTGATAAGCAAATCAAATGCTCTCTGGTTAATCTTCTCGCCGCTGATGTTGGCGATCTGATTTCTTCTGTACATAAACTGAATCATAGGTGACTGCTTATAGAAGCCTGTTACCTTAACAACATCCTCGATGCGGTAACGGTAGAAGCCACTCATATTGGTTACGATAAGCTCATATTCCTTGCCAACCTCAACCTCGCTGATTGTGAGAGGTCTTGCATCGTCGGGGCCGTCAACGGGAAGGAACTCATAGAAACCGTTCTGAGGAAGAATAACGTAGTCTGCCGAGTTGAATTCAATGGGAACAGCCATAAGTCCTTCGGATGCGGCATAGCCAACATAGTGAAGGGGCATTTCCTCGCCGAGATAACGGCGGAGCTTTTTCTGATAGAATGCAAGATTACCCGTGCCGAGACCGTACATCCAGCCGCACTTGGGCCAGATTCTGGGAATAATTGCCTCTTCATCAAAGCCCTTGCGGAACTCTCTGCGAAGCTCTTCTGCTCTTTCGGGGTCGGGCTTGCACTTTTTAAGAAGCTTCTTTCTCACATCGGGAGGACAAACTATGCTTTCATTGATTGTTCCCTTTTCAATATCATCGCAAAGCATTTCCCAGTTTTCTTCCATATATTTGAACATTGATTCCGCCATTGTGATGAATACTGTGCCGATGTAGCTTACATTCCTTTCAGGAAGAGCAAAACGAAGCTTCATATAATGCATATCCATAGGCTCAAGTGTTTCGGGATACATAACTTCTTTGGGTGATGTTACAAAGAAAGGAGTAACGGGCTTGAGATAAAGCATAGGAATAGCGGCAAGACCGCTTGCATTTCTCTTGCAGGGAAGCTTGTGGCTGAGAACCTCAATGGTGAGAAGACCTTTCTGGGGAGGAACCTTCTTACCCCTTGCTTTATAGTATTTATAAGCACAGCCGACGGGTGCACTGAAGCTGAAGCACTGGCAGCACCAGGTTGACCAGCCCGACATAGGAACGAGCTTTGATTTGCCCGTGCTTCCCGATGACTCGGCAAATTTAAGGGGCATTTTCTTTGTGAGAACATTTCTTTCGCCCTTATATGCAATTCTTTCTATGTATTCTGCATAATCGGGATACCAGGAATAAGGCACGATTTTCTGATAATCTTCAATGGATTTAACATCCTTGAAATTATTCTTTTTGCCGTATTCGCTGTTCTTGCCCTGCTTGAGCATATACTTAAGATTCTTTTCCTGCTGTTTGACAGCTCTTGAAGAATAGAAAGCAAGCTTTGCGTGCTCCATTCTTCCGAGCATTACGCTGAAATTAACCAGCAACTGATTAGCCATTTACAGTACCCTCCGTTTAAAATGTTTTGATTATTTATTTTCAGGCTTCTTTTCATTGAAAATCAGCCATTTGCAGACCGCAAAATTAACAAATCCCATAACAAAGGTAACAAAGAATTTTGAAACCGAGATTATCAGATCCTCTCCCATTGACTCAAGAAGCTTTTCGGATGATGTGAGAAGCTTGACCAGAAGCTCAATAAGCTCGGTTGTTGAAAACATAAATGCCGCAATAAGAACGGCAAAAAGAGGAATTATTTTGAGGATATTCTTTTTGCTGTGAAAAACCCAGAAATAATTCACAAAAAATCTGACAAAGAAAAACACGGTTACAGCCACGGCGTTTGCAACTGCTATAACGCCGAATCTTTCTGCCAAAGCCGTGCCGTCAAACACTTTTATCAATGGTGTTATCGACAGACTTTCGAGAACGGTTACAACAAAACCCATTGCAAAATTCTTAACAAGCTGAATAACTGTCTGCTTGCTTTCTGCCGTTTTCTGTGCCAAGCAATCACCGCCTTATAATAAACGCTATAATTCCTATTATAATTTTATATCTTGACAAGTTTATCACAATTTCTCCCCGTAGTCAACGAAAAATAATATTAATACCTATACAATAACGGTAAATTGTCCGATTTTGAGTTATAAATTTCAAAAAATAATTTGCAAAATTGCAAACACGGGAATAAAAAAACAATGTTAAGCAAAAAATACTGCCAAACAAACTTTTTGGGAGGTTATATTTATGCTCAAAAAAATAATTGCCGCAATTACCGTTTCTGTTATGGTTGCAGGCGTTTTTTCAGCCTGCGGCAGAATAGATAACGGCAAGGTTGACAAAACAGACTCAAGCGGCACAATCGACACCGTAAAAGAAATAAGATACCTTAACTTTAAACCTGAAATTGCTGAGGTTTATGAAAGAATAGCCGATGCTTATGAAAAAGAAACGGGCATTAAAGTTATTGTTGAAACCGCAGCATCGGGCACCTATGAATCCACTCTCACCGCAAGAATGGCAACAAAAGAGGCTCCTACGATTTTTCAGATTAACGGCCCTATCGGATACACCTCGTGGGCGGAATACTGTGCAGACCTTAAGGATACCGAGCTTTATAAGCATCTGACGGATAAATCTCTTGCCGTCACTTCGGGCGATGCGGTTTACGGCATTCCCTATGTTGTTGAAGGCTACGGAATAATCTATAACCAAAAAATCCTGGACAAGTATTTTGCACTTGAAAACAAAGGCACGGATTTTTCTTCGATAGAGCAAATCAATAATTTTGCAAAACTCAAAGCTCTTGTTGAGGATATGCAGGCACACAAAGCAGAGCTTGGCATTGAAGGCGTTTTTGCCTCAACCTCACTCAAAACCGGCGAGGACTGGCGTTGGCAGACTCACCTTATGAATATTCCCCTTTCGATAGAGTTTGAGGAAAAGAAGGTTGACTTCACGGGCGACGGCTACAAAA
Source organism: uncultured Clostridia bacterium (assembly GCA_937880805.1). Lineage (GTDB taxonomy): Bacteria > Bacillota > Clostridia > Oscillospirales > Acutalibacteraceae > CAG-177. The sequence goes on along the minus strand of CALGRR010000001.1, from coordinate 4,580 downwards.
CCATAGATTTCACTTATTCGGATAATTATAAAAATATTTTTGACCTTTATACCAACAATTCAACAACAGATAAAAAGCAGCTCGGCACGATTGATGTTACCTCATCAATGGCTGAATTTGCACTCGGAAAATGTGCAATGGCGCAAAACGGCAACTGGGGTGCTTCGCAGATTCTTGGAGTAAGCGGCAATACCGTAAGTGCGGAAGATATTAGATTTCTTCCCATTTACACCGGCATTAAAGGTGAAGAAAACCACGGAATAAGCATCGGCACAGAAAATTATATCTGTATCAATGCAAAGGCTTCAAAATCAGAGCAAAAGGCTGCCGCGGATTTCCTCTATTGGCTTTTCAGCTCCGATGCAGGCAAAAAATTTGTTGTTGAAGAGCTCGGATTCATTGCACCTTTTGACACCTTCACCGAAGAAGAAACTCCGAATGACCCTCTTGCAAAAGAAGTTATGAGATGGATGAATAACAAAAATGTTAAGAATATCCCCTGGAATTTCACGGTTTTTCCCAGCCAGAATTTCAAAGAGGGCTTCGGCACATCTCTTCTTAAATATGCTCAGGGCACTATGACCTGGGATGAGCTTAAATCAAAAGTTGTTTCAGATTGGAAATCCGAATTCGGCTCATAAATCGGAGTTGATAAAATGCAAAAATCCCTGAAAAAGTATTTTCCCGTTTTCATTCTTCCCACCCTTGCCGCTTTCACAATATCATTTATTGCTCCCTTTGTTATGGGAGCATACCTTTCTTTTACGGAATTCAAGGTTGTAAACGAAAGCAAATGGGTTGGGCTTGCAAATTATATTAAAATCTTCACAACCGACAAAACCTTTCTTGATTCCCTTTGGCTTACGGTTAAATTCACGGCAGTTTCAATAGTTACGATAAACATTATTGCTTTTGCTTTAGCTCTGCTTCTGACAAAAGGAATCAAAGGAACAAATTTTTTCAGAACGGTTTTCTTTATGCCAAATCTTATTGGCGGAATTGTTCTGGGTCATATATGGAGCCTTATAATAAACGGAGTTCTCGGTTATTTCGGGGTTGATATAACCTACAAAGCGGAATACGGATTCTGGGGATTGGTGGTTCTGATGAACTGGCAGCTCATCGGATATATGATGATTATTTATATAGCGGGCATTCAGAATATACCCGGTGAGCTCAACGAGGCTGCGGCAATCGACGGTGCCTCAAAGGTGCAGACTCTTTTTAATGTTACGATACCGATGGTTATGCCGTCGGTAACAATCTGTGCATTTCTGACCCTGACCAACTCCTTCAAGCTCTTTGACCAGAACCTTGCTCTCAACGGAAAAAATCCCGAAACATCCTTGCTTGCCCTTGATATTTATAAAACTTTTTACGACCACACGGGATTGAAGCTCGGGCAATGGCACGGAATCGGTCAGGCAAAAGCGGTTATATTTTTTCTGCTCGTTGCCCTGATAGCATTTATCCAGTTGAAATTAACAAAACAGCAGGAGGTTGAACATTAATGAAAACAAAAAAAGCCTTTCCGCAGGCTGTTATTTTTATTGTTCTTTTTCTTCTTGCCGTTGCTTTTCTTGCCCCTGTTTTCATTGTTTTAATCAATTCGTTCAAGGGTAACTTCTATATTTCGGAAGAACCGTTTTCTTTGCCGACGGATGAAACCTTTGCGGGATTTGAAAATTTCATCAAGGGCTTCACACAGTCGGATTTTGCAAAAGCACTTTTAACCTCCGCTTTCATAACGGTTTTCTCGGTTGCGGGTATTGTTCTTTTAACATCGATGACTGCCTGGTATATAGTGCGTGTAAAAAACAAATTTACAAAGATTCTTTATTATCTTTTCGTTTTCAGTATGATAGTGCCGTTTCAGATGGTTATGTATACAATGACCTATTTCGCATTCGGGCTAAGGCTTAACAATCAGCTCGGAATTGTTTTTCTTTATCTCGGCTTCGGTGCGGGGCTTTCTGTTTTTATGTTCAGCGGATTCATAAAAGGAATTCCAACAGAAATTGAAGAGGCGGCAACCATAGACGGCTGCAATCCGATTCAGACCTTTTTCAACATTGTTTTTCCTTTGCTTAAGCCCACGGCGATAACAGTTGCCATACTGAACGCAATGTGGATATGGAACGATTACCTTCTCCCCTATCTTGTGCTCGGCTCGGGCGAAAACAAAACTCTGCCCGTTGCGGTGCAGATGGCTCTCACGGGCGGCTACGGCAACAAGGATATGGGTGCACTGATGGCGATGCTCGTGCTGGCAATATTGCCGATAATTATTTTTTATCTGTTCTGTCAGAAATATATCATTAAAGGCGTTGTTGCGGGAGCCGTAAAGGGATAGGAGATTAAAATGGCAACAATCAGATTTGAAAATGTTAAAAAAAGCTTTGATAACGGCAAGGTTACGGTTATTCCGAACCTTTCGCTTGAAATAAAAGATAAAGAGTTCGTTGTGCTTGTTGGCCCGTCGGGCTGCGGCAAATCAACAACTCTGCGTATGATAGCGGGGCTGGAGGAAATTTCCGAAGGCACGCTTTACATTGATAACCGCATAGTTAATTCCGTTGCTCCGAAGGACAGAGATATTGCAATGGTTTTTCAGAGCTATGCCCTCTATCCTCATATGAGCGTTTATAAAAATATGGCTTTTGCCCTGAAACTCAAAAAAATGCCTAAAGATGAAATAGATAAAAAGGTTAAGTGGGCGGCAAAAATCCTTGACCTTGAGCCCTATCTTAACAGAAAGCCCCGTGCTCTCTCGGGCGGTCAGCGTCAGAGAGTTGCTCTCGGCAGAGCAATGGTGAGAAATCCCAAGGTTTTTCTGCTCGATGAGCCGCTTTCAAACCTTGATGCAAAGCTGCGAACGGAAATGAGAAGCCAGATAACAATGCTTCACAAAAGACTGAAAACAACCTTTGTTTATGTTACGCACGATCAGACCGAAGCAATGACGATGGCTGACCGCATTGTTGTTATGGACAAGGGTGTTATCCAGCAGTTTGATACTCCGAGAAAGCTCTATGACGAGCCCGCAAATATGTTTGTTGCAGGGTTTATCGGTTCACCGCAGATGAATTTTATTGATGTTAAAATTACCAAAGACAAAGAAAAGCTTTATTCGGAATTCTGCGGCTTCAGAATTGAAATACCCGAAAATAAAGCAAGCCTGCTCAACGGATATATCGGCAGGCAGGTTGTTATGGGAATAAGACCCGAGCACTTTTTTAAAAGTATGACCGAGGGTAAAAACACAATAGAGATTGAATCTGAATTTGCAGAGATGACGGGCGGAGAAATAAACATTTATTTTAAGCTTTGCGAAAACCGTCACATTGCAAAAATCAAATCTGCCGAAACCGTTAAAGACGGTGAAAAAATTCTGCTCGGCATCGATACGGAGAAGCTTCACTTTTTCAGCCGTGAAACTTCTGAATCTCTGCTATGAGAAGAAGCGGAATACTTTTGCATATTTCCTCACTGCCCTCCCCCTGCGGCATCGGAACTATGGGCAGGGAGGCTTATGATTTTGTTGATTTTCTAAAAAAAAGCAACCAGTCATTGTGGCAGATTCTGCCTCTCAATCCGACAGGCTTCGGCAATTCGCCTTATCAATCCTTTTCAGCCTTTGCGGGCAACCCTTATTTCATTGATTTTGACCTTCTTTGCAAAGACGGGCTTTTAAAGAAAAGCGATTATTCAGATATTGACTGGGGATTTGACCCGCGAAAGGTTGACTACGGCAGAATATATTCCGAGCGTTTCAAGGTGCTTCATAAAGCCTGCGATAATTTTGAAAAAGAGAGCAGCTATGACGAATTCTGCCTTAAAAACGCTTTCTGGCTTGATGATTACTCTCTGTTCACGGCATTAAAATCATCATTCGGTGAAAAGCCGTGGTACACCTGGCCGCACTCTCTGAAAACCAAAAACGAGCAGGCTGTTGAAAGTGCCCGCTCGCTGCTTGAAAGCGAAATTGAAACGCAGAAAAAAATCCAGTATTTTTTCTTCAGTCAATGGCAGTCATTAAAAGAATACGCAAATCGTAACGGAATTGAAATCATCGGCGATTTGCCGATTTATGTTGCTCACGACAGTGCGGATGTGTGGGGCAGTCCGAGGCAGTTTGAGCTTGATGATGAATGCAATCCCGTATATGTTGCGGGAGTGCCGCCCGACGGCTTCAGTGCCGAGGGTCAGCTTTGGGGCAACCCCGTTTTTGATTGGGAATATATGAGAGATGACGGCTACCGCTGGTGGATAAGGCGGATTGAGCATTGCCTTAAAATATATAACCGTATAAGAATTGACCATTTCAGGGGCTTTTCGGGATATTATTCCGTGCCCTACGGAATGAAAAATGCCGTTAAAGGCATATGGCGAAGCGGGCCGGGAATTGAGCTTTTCAAGGCAATGGAATCGGCATTGGGTAAGCCTGAAATAATTGCGGAGGATTTGGGATATATTGACGAGGGTGTTTTGAATCTTCTCTCGGAAACGGGATTTCCCGGAATGAAGGTTTTGCAGTTTGCCTTTGACAGCCGTGAAAGCAGCGATTATCTGCCCCATAA